>WRGY01000091.1 GCA_009786925.1 Defluviitaleaceae bacterium
CACAGGTGGTACAGCCCGTGCGTTTACCCGTACTCGGCATACAAAATAACGACGCGGCAATCTTGGCACATGTATACAGCGGCTCGGCCTTGGCAGTAATCAATGCAGAGGTATCAGGTCGTACAAATAGCTATAACAGCGCGTGGTTTAGCTTTAACCTGCGTGCAAGCACCGACCTTCCTATGCCGGGTGGCGGTGCGGATATGACAGTGGTACAACAGGATATTTATCGTGGTGACATTACTATTATTTATCATTTCCTCGAAAATGGTGGAGTAGGGGAGATGGCACAAGCCTATCAGGGTTTTCTGGTAGAAACAGGTGTGCTTACACCACTTGACGGCTCCGGAGACCGTTCGTTTTTTATGGATGTAGTGGGTGCGGTGGATATACAGCGTCATTTTATGGGGACTCCCTTTATGACAACAGAAGTAATGACCACTCTCGACGAAGCCGCAGGTTTTGTACAAATGCTAAACCAAGGCGGTGTGGAACCGGTTCAAATGCAATTGCATGGTTGGTTTAACCGTGGCATAAATCATGACGTAGCTAAAAACGTACGCCGTATAAACGATGTAGGCTCACGCCAAGAAATGCTTGACCTAAACGAACGGCTACAAGCAGACGGAGGCGGCCTTTTCCCCGCTGTAGGCTTTCAACATGTAAACTGGTTTTCGCGCAATTTCAATCGGACATTTGAGTCCGCAAAGACTTTGGCGGGTTATGTAGGTTTTAGAAACCGTGACACATGGCGCGACTCGATTACAATACAGTTTAGCGTTCATCGCAATGACTGGTATAACCTTGTACATCCCGGGGTTTTGCCATTCCATGTAGACCGTTTTCTTCCTGCATTTGAGAGCAGGACGGATATGGACAGTTTGGCACTCACCGACCTCGGTGACATCGTGACAGAGAGCCTTTTCAGACGCGATGCTGTAGACCGCGAGAGTGCGCGGCTCATAGCAGAAGAACAACTCGGCCGCATAGAGCGCGAAGTCCCAAACCTACTAATATCGGGAGGCAATGACTATGCTCTGCGTTTTGCAACCCATGTGGTGGATGCACCTGTTATGACGGATTTGTTTTATATAATCGACTACGAAGTGCCGTTTTTCCCGATGGTTGTACATGGATTTATGGAATTTGCAGGGCGACCCGCAAACCTAATGGAAAACTTTTGTCTCACACGAGTGTTGCTCAACAGTATGACAACGGGTGCATCGCCGAGATATACCTTTACGACCGCGCCTACACGTACTGCGCAATTTTCGCCTCATGAGCGTCTCTACTCCACGCAATACGAAAACTGGATGGAAACGGCGATTAAACATTACACTGTCTTTAATGAAGTTTTTGCGGATTTGCGTGCCGAGCGGATTGTGGACTTTGAAATAATTGCGCCACAAGTCACACTGACGGTATTTTCTAATGGGACTTATATTGCAGTAAATAACTCTGCCGAATGGGTAAACCAAATCCCGCCCGAGTGGTTTGTTGTAGGGCAACAAGGCGGAAGGGAGGCGAGATAGTATGAAAATGACATTACGCCGCCGCGAGATGGTTTTGGGGATATTATTTATTTCGCCATGGATTATTGGTGTTTTAATCTTCTTCTTTCTAAATTTGTTCCAATCAGCGATTTTTAGTTTTAACAACTTGCACATTGACCAAACATATGGCGGATACAGCCTCGAGTGGGTAGGACTGTCGCATTTCAATTTTATTTTATTTGAACATGGCACATATATCCGACAACTTGCGGAGTCGGTATTCCAAATGCTCATCAATGTACCTCTCATTATTTTCTTTAGCTTATTTATGGCGATTTTGCTAAACCGCGCTTTTTTGGGGCGCGGGCTTGTGCGGGCGATTTTCTTTTTGCCTGTAGTGATGGCTACCTCTGCTATCGAGGGTAGTTTGCAGTTGATTATGGGGATGATGATGGGCGGCGTGAGTAGTGTACCAGATGAGGTAATGCGTGCGCAGCAGGGATTTGATGCACAATCCATAGCTATGATGCTGTCTCAGTTTGGTATGCCCATGTTAATCATCGAGTATATCATTGAAATGATTGCTCGATTGCATGATGTAATCCGTGCGAGTGGTGTACAGATTTTGATTTTCCTTGCGGCGTTGCAGGCGATTCCGCCTTCTATGTACGAAGTAGCGCAAATCGAAGGTGCGACAGGATACGAGGGTTTTTGGAAGATTACCATACCTATGGTGAGTCCACTTATTCTTACAAATGTCGTGTATACCATCGTGGATACCTTTGCACAAAGTGAAGTAGTGGCAACTTCACGAGATATGGCGTTTACTACCGTCTATATGGGTGATGGCGTACATGGTATTGCCTTTGGGCAGGGGTCAGCGATGGCTCTCTTGAGTTCTTTGGCGGCATGTGTTGTTTTGCTTGTTGTGGGATGGGTCATTTCCAAATACGTATTCTATTATAATTAAGAGGGGGGCGCGTGATGATTAGGACTTTGATTAGCTCGCCATCTTTTAATAACACGGTACAAAAATGGGTGGGCAAAACAAAAGATTTTATTTTGGGGATTTGTATGGCGATTATTATTGTCGGCGTTTGCTATATCATACTTAGCCCGATTTTTGGTATTGTTTCACGAGCGGTGATGACACCTGAGGATGTTATTAATCCATTGATTTTTCTTATTCCGCAGAATTTTACATTGGCTAATATTAACTATGCAATCATCTACATGACATATTGGCGGTCGCTGGCGGAGACATTGCTCTTTGCGGGTGCATTCTCGCTTTTGCATGTTGTTATTTGCTCTATGGTGGGCTATGGCTTTGCAAGGTTTAAGTTCCCCGGAAGCAATGCGATTTTTGCCATCGTGATTGTCACCATCGTCGTACCTGTGCATAGCTACATGGTGCCGTTGTTTCTGAATTTTCAGTTCTTCTTGGGGACTACTATTAACCTGCTGGATACATGGTGGGCTTTGGGGCTATTGACTGCTACCGGTGTGGGACTGCGCAGTGGACTTTATATTTATATTTTCAGACAATTTTTCCGCGGACTTCCCAAAGAAATCGAAGAAGCCGCCTTCATAGATGGTGCGGGTGCTTTTTATACCTATGTAAAGGTGATGATACCTAATGCCGTACCCGCCATCGTTACCGTTTTGCTCTTTGCATTTGTTTGGCATTATAACGACACCTTTTATACATCATTGCTCATGCCAAACAATAGGCTTTTGTCCAATAGATTAATGGGGCTGGGTAATAACTTTTCTGCCGGGGAATTTGTGTTTAGTCCCCTTTTAATCCAAATGGTGGTTTTTGCAGGCGTTTTGCTTGCGATTATTCCTATTTTGTCAATCTACCTCTTCCTGCAACGTTACTTTGTCGAAGGCTTAGAACGTAGTGGAATAGTAGGATAAAAAATATATGGGAGGAATTAAAAAATGAAGAAATTATTTTTAGTTTTACCTCTTGTGTTTTTGCTTGCATTTGCCGCGTGTGGCGGTAATGAAGCCGATGCACCCGGAGGCGACCAACAGGCAGAAGCCACCGCTCCGCCTACCACAACAGAAGAAAGCCCCGCCGTCAACCGTTGGGGATTGCCTATAGAACTCGGTGGCGGCAGACTGCATGAGGCTCGTGACTTTGGCGAGAAAACACTTGTCATCGGCGCGTGGTGGGACACCCCCATCGGCGCAATCGCATGGGGCGAAGAACCCGACCGTGCAACATCAACAAACTATCCCGTAGCACGTATGATGTGGGATAACGCACGCCGAGTAGAAGAAGTGTTTAATGTAAGGTTTGAGCCATGGGTTGTAGGTTTTGATGATTATCTGCCTACGCTATTTTCGACTGTAATCGCCGGCGTACCTGCGGCAGACGTTGTGATTCTCGAAGGCTGGATGCAACTCGAGGCCATGGGAAGCATAATACAACCATGGGATAATGCTAATTTGCCAAACTCCGACATCCTTGGTGCGCAAGTATTTGGCGGCCCCAGAACACAAAATGACGCAGGAGTATGGGCGATTTATCAACATGGTGTTATGGCAGAATCCTTTGGGCTTGGCATAAACCTCGACCTTATTAATGCAGAGGGATTGCCAAATCCTATAGATTTATTTGAAGCAGGGGAATGGACATGGGAAGCAATGCTCGATATTATGCGCCGTGCAACCCGCGACACAACAGGTGACGGAGTAATAGACCAGTTTGGAATAGCGGGACAACCGGGCGAAATCGTCCAACATCTAATCGCCGCAAACGATGGCACGATGGTGGACTACAATTTAAACTACGGCTTTAGCCATCCAAACACCATAGTTGCATTAGAATTTGCACAACAAATCTTTGGTGAGCGTCTGTGGTACGCAGAGGCCGGCGGCATTATGGATACAGGCAACTGGAACAGAAATTTCTACTCGGGCTTTGAGGACGGCGTTGCGGCAATGTTCCCCTCCATTGTATGGGCATTCCAAAACTCGCCACCTGCGTTCAACTTTGGTTTTGTTCCGTTCCCGACAGGGCCAAACAACAGAACAGGCAACACATGGAGCAGAGGCACACTCCAAGGTGTATGTGTAGTAGTCGGCACATCATGGGATGTCGCAGATATTTTGATTCTACTCGAAGAATTATACTCATGGCCATGTGACGAACCCGAGCTTCTTTTTGAAGCAGGTGGTATTGACTGGCTACGCGACCATTTCCTCACAGAAGAAGATGTACAGCGTGTTGTATACGCGGGTATCACCTCTGCCGCCGATATAGGTCGCGACATTGACGGATACTACTGGGTGCTGGGTGACTTTGCATCACATTTTTGGAACAATGAAATGGACGTAATGCAAGCGGTAGAATATCACCGCGGCCCGCGACAAGAAATGCTCGACCAGAGATTTAGGTAGTTAAAAGAATCTCGAACGGCGATGCAGGTAAGCTATAAGCATTATACAAAGGTACGGTCGGGCAATCTGCCCAGCCGTACCTTATTTTTATGGGTTTGCCTCTAAATAATATTTCGAGGGTATCATTTTTGATAGTGGCATATAAACGGTGCAAATGCCCGTTTTCTGTGATTACATCTACCTGTGGGTGGTAGTTTTTACACCATAGGCTATTTGCATTTTTAAAGTAGACCGTGATTATGTCATTTTTATATTCCGCATGGGTTGGCATCGGGCTGTCTGCTGCTATGCTTTCGTCATCAATTTTTAGCGCGTGCAGTGCCAGACGCTCCCCCACAGTTTTTTTGTCGTAGGGGTGCAGGTCATTGTACTCGCCACAGTCGATGGTGACAGCCATGGCAGTGTTTGGGATTTTTAGGCATTGTCGTTGTTGTTCACGTAGTTCTGCCCAATTCTTGCCCGGGACATTCTCTAAAGTTAAGCCACTGTTTGGGTCGCCGTAATTTGCAAGCTGTGTGAATATAACAGGCAAATTTTTGCCAAATTTTTTTCGTATTATTTTTACAAACTCCGTAAACATCGGCTCATACTCTGATGGCTTTTTTGTGTTGGATTCACCCTGATACCAGATTAGCCCCTCGATACTAAGCCCAAAAAGTGGGGCAAGCATGTAGTTGTATACACCGCAAGGATTGCCGTAAAACCACCCGCTCTCATTCGGGGCAAGCGGCATTTTTGCACCGGAGCGATACTTCCAGCTTGTGTTTAAGTCAATCTTCCAATCCGAGCCTTGCAAACAATATTCTTTACCCGGGACTATGGTTGGTCGTTTTTTTTCGCCTACCACACGGATGGTAATTGTGTTTTTGCCTTCCATTAACAGCCCTTGCGGCAAAATACATGTGCATGACGGATACATGCCATCCACATGAGTGACTTCTACGCCGTTTACATACACGGTTACGCTGTCCTCAAGCCGCCCAAAGTTTAGCACCGTAGCGGCGGTCTTGCCCTTTAGATAAAAATCCTTGCGAAACCACACACTACCGCACTCGGGAAAATCAGAATGGTCAAAAAGAGCGCGGGTCTGCCAATCGCTGTCGTCGAGGTTTATACTAAACCAGCCCCCGCCCAACCCTGCGTCTTTTTCGTTTAATTTTGTGAGCCATGTTTGTTTGTTGTTTTCTGCGTCATCGGCGGCCTTTTGCATATCTGTTTCTCGTATTTTTAACAAATCTTTGTGATAATGCGGAAACTTTTCCAGCAATGTCTTTTCGGGAAGCCAGCCTTCTATGGGTGTACCACCGGCGGGGTTACAGATTAGGCCAATCGGCACATCGGAGTGCTCCCGCAATTTTTGCGCAAAAAAATACGGTACAGCATAGATTTTGTTAAAAAACTCGCCGCACGCGCTCTGCCACTTACCCGCTACATCTTTTGCAGGTGCATTAAAATCCAAGCCCTTTTCGACCTGAAAAACGCGAATCATAGGCTCGTCCACCACAGACAATTTCACACGGTTAATTTTTTCTTCCATATTGGATTGCCCGCCACAGAGCCACACGCGCCCCACATATACATCGCGGATTATTTTGTCTGCAATAGTAAGTGTATACGGACCGCCGTATTCCTGCGAAACAATAGTAAACTCAAACCGCCCTTTGTGGTCTGCGGTTATTTCGTATTTTTGATTTTTAAAAATGGCGATGAGATTTCTTTCAGGTGTAGTAACACCCCATATTTTAGCATGTTTTGCCAAAACCATTCCTGTGCTAAAAAAGGATGGCAGAGTTATCATGTCAGTATCCCACCTGTCTTATTACCTCTTCAAATGGGGATGCGGGCAGTCCATATGCATTGTAAATAGCAACAGAAGGACAATCCGCCCAGCCGTAGCGCACAGCCTTTGGCTCCAATGCACCCGCAGGGGATATGAGCTTGTTGCCATCTATGGCACAGAAAACGCTGTGGACACTGCTGTCTTTAAACAAAACAAGCATCGTGGGATGGCCACCTTTTGCCCAAAGCCCTTCTGCATTTTTAAAATGCACTACTATTGATTTAGTCGATTTGATGTATTCCACTTTTTCAAAAGTGGGGCCGTCGGAGACAATATTTTCGCCATATACCATCCTGCGAGCATGTAGTGCAAGCCGCTCTCCCACAGTCTTTTTATCTTTTGGGTGCAGGTCATTGTACTCACCGCAGTCTATGGTTACGGCCATGGCTGTGTTAGGCAGTGTCAAACATTGCCGCTGCTGCTCACGCAAAATCGCCCAGTATGCCCCTGGCGCACCAAAACCACCAACAAAGGGATAACTAAACGGATCCATGTAATTTGCAACTTGTGTAAATATAATCGGCAAGTCCTCATAATACGACCTGATATGCGTGACAAATGCCTTAAATAAATTCATATAAGAATGCGGATTGCCTGTATTTGATTCACCCTGATACCAAATCAGTCCATCAACAGAGTACCCGAGAACGGGGGCAAGCATATAATTGTAAACCCCAACGGGTCGGTCGTAAAACGAAACACCCTCGGGTGACTTTTCTGCTTCCGCGCCTACACACCATTTCCACAGACCTTTGTTTAGGTCGATATTGCCGCCGCTTTTGGAGAGTATTGCATACTCCTTGCCGGGGACTACATATGGGCGATTGCTGTCACCCACTATACGGACGGCTATTGTGTTTTCGCCTTTTTCTAACAGACCTTCGGGGATTTTGCAACGGCAGGGGGGGTACATGTAGCCGATGCTCACTACCTCTGTACCGTTAACATAAACGGTGCAACTATTTTCTAATCTACCAAAGTTGAGAATAAAATCGTCGCGGATTTCGTCCACTGTAAACTGCTTTCGCAGCCAAATCACACCATAGTCCGGTGTACCTGTAGGGTCAAGCAATGCGCGTGTTTGCCACTTGCTGTCATCATATGTTTTTTCATGCCAATCTTTTTGCAATCCGATGTCCTCGGCATGTAAATTGCTATGCCATGCGGCTACCTTTTTTTCGCTTTCGGCTGTGGTCGATTCTACATAGCCATGCGCCTTTACTTGCGTCAGCTTTTCTGCGAGATTTGTATGTTCGCGCACTATTTTTTCAGGGAGCCATCCCTCTATTGGTGTGCCGCCTGCGGGCGTACATACCAAGCCGATGGGACAATCATATTTTTCTAATAATGTACGAGCAAAAAAATATGGCACCGCATACATATTGTCCAAAAACTCGCCCTCTGCCGTGTTCCATTCACCTACCACGTCTTTTCGAGGACCGTCAAAACAATGACCTTTTTCTACCTGAAATGTGCGGATACGTGGGTCATCAATAATATGTTCTCCAAAATTAAGGCGCATACGGCTTAGCGGCCCTTCCATATTGGATTGACCGCCGCATAGCCATACGCGCCCTATGAATACGTCTTTTATAATTGTATCTTCGATGGTAAGAGTATGCGGTCCGCCAAATTCTTCTGCTGTAAATATGAACTCAAACCGTCCTGTGATGTCAGAAATCGTTTCGTAGTCTTTGTCCAAGAATTTAGCCGATATGTGCAGGTTTGGGGTCGCTTGACCCCAAACCTTTGCCGTTTTGCTCAAAACCATCCCGTCACTAAAAATTTGGGGAAGTTTTATCATATATAAATCCTCCGACCTTTCTCATCGCCAATGTTTGATTTTCTGTAGAAGTAGGAGTTGATAACATCTCGCCATTCTTTGGCATTATCGAGTTGCATATCCAGTCGTTTACGGACATGAGCATAAGCCTCATCGGGCAGCTTGCTTTTTAATGATTCCCAAGTACGGATAAAGCCCTCCACACCTTCCACGCCCTCAAAATGCGTGTCATATATATACTGTATCATCGTACGTCCGTCACTTAGCTTGTAGTCATATGGCAAGCGGTGGAAGTACAGCACCATCTCCTCGGGACATGTATCGAGATTTTCGTAGAGGTCGCGTACATATGGCTGATACTGGGCTGTGTAGCCTGTACCTTTGCGAGTGCGGTCTACGCCTATCGCCTTGTGGTCGGCTCTGTGGTATGTCCCCCATTTTGCATACTCATATCCATCAGGACTCGGACCGTAGTGGTGATGGACATAAACCATCCAGCATATCCCAAGCGGTGCGTTATATTTTTCGTACACATGGCGCGAGTCGAGCAACATTTTTGTGACTGCCGAGTCAACCCCATCTGCCACAATATCTGATTTTCCGAAGGTAAGGGATGTCCATTCCTCTGTTACTTCTTTTGCGGTGAGTGCAGGATTCCACGCCATACGCCCAAATGCATACAAGTTTGACTGTGACATCAGATGTCCGCACCAGTTTTCGTCATTGCCGGTATTGGAAACAGCGACGACGGCTTCGATTTCTTTCCCGACTAAATCGCGTGTGGCGCGTGTCTCGTTAAAGGGCTGGTCAAAAATTTCTTCCCATTGTACTGCCCATGAATACATGTCTTTTTGTTGTCCTGTGTATTCCTGTGCGATTTGGAACTCCAGTGACTCCCTGGTAGCTTTCATCGCACCGAGTAGGGGAGAGTTTGGTTCGCGCACCTGGAAATCCGAAGGCCCATACTTTACTTGCAAAATTACATTGTCATCAAATTTACCGTCGATAGGAAAAAACGTATCATACGCGGCCTTTGGACGGTCGGTGACTGTATCACGCCAGTCCTGCAAGCAGTTATATATGAAACAACGCCAATGCAGAGTGCCGCCATGCGGTTTTAGCGCACGAGCGATGACGTTTGCACCAACGTCCTGTGTATGCCCAAACGCATTGGGCCCGCTTTGGAACTCTGAGTCAGCTTTTACAAGAAAGCCCCCAAGGTCAGGAATCCGCTTGTAAACCCTGGCGGCAGCCTCATTCCAAAAATCGGCGACCTTTGGGTCAGCAGGGTCAGATGTCTTTAGGCCTCCAAGCCAAACAGGCGAGTCAAAATGCACAGAAATCAATAATTTTATACCAAAGGGACGGAAAACCTCCGCTACCTTTTCCAGGTCATTTAGCCCCTCATCTGTAAGCAACTTTGCGGTTAACAATCTCACATTTACGTTATTTACACTGATTTGGTTAATCCCGACGCTGGCGAGCAAGCGTGCATAGTCACGCAAGCGCGGCAAATCATAGCCGACCATGCCATTACGCCAAAACAGTGAATCCCCGGAATATCCGCGCTCCACACTGCCGTCTCCATTGTCCCAGTGATTTAAAATACGTAGCGGTACGGCAGGTTTGTCGTTAATGGTAAAGGTTTGCTCCCCGCGGCGCAGTGCAAAAAGCAGTCGATACGCGCCGTAGAGCAATCCGCTTTCGCAACCGCCTTCCACTTTAGCTGTCGTGGCATCACCGGTTATGCTAAAACCCTCAGCAGGTAAATTTTTATTTATTTCAAACGAAACACCCTTTTTATCTTCGCCAAATAATTCCACATGACCCCTTTGAAATTCCTCTTCAGCAAAAAGAGCGTATTTCCCTCCCGAAAATGTAGAAAAACTACCTGTCGGTTGGAACCACGCTCTATATCCAAAGCTCGTTTTGTCCATAAAACACCGCCTTATATATTTTATTAAAGTATATACTTGACATACAGCACCAAACATAGATAAAATTAAGATAATATGCATTAACTAAAGGTGTGGGGAATTATGGAACTCGAAATTTTTAACAACAGCATCCCAACCGTGGATTATTTTAAACACAGAATAAGCACGCCTGAGTGGATGATAGAGTACAAACGTACAAACTTTATTGACCTGACATATGTAACGGGCGGACAAGCCGTGTACACAATCAACCGCCAAAAATATATGGTAGAAGAAGGCGATGTCATATGCATCCCAAAAGGCTCGGAGCGGTCGGCAATCAGCAGTGACCCGACAAAGTTTGAATGCTTTGCGGTTAACTTTATTATGTCCTCTTTTTTGGGAGAAGAAATAACAGTGCCGCTACCCATCCATTCCAAAGTCGGAATACAAAACGACCTCATATCACATTATCGAAAACTCAGCGAGGATTTTTTGGCAAAAAGTCCCGGGTATGTAATGCGCTCACGCGCAAGGCTAATGCTAATCATACAGCGTTATATGGAAATGCTGGTATACGAAGTAGACACACATCGTTTTGACCCAAGGGTAAAACAGGCCATCCGCTATATCACAGAAAACTACGCCGAGCCGCTTACGATTTCTATCGTCGCAGAAAATGTTTCGCTAAACCCTGTTTACTTCGGTACACTGTTTAAACGCGAAACACATGTGACCTTCCGCGATTACTTAAACACCATCCGCGTAAACCAAGCCGAGGACATGCTGCGTGCAGGGACATGGAATGTAACAGAAGTTGCAGGACACTGCGGATTTGCAGATGTGTTTTACTTCAGCAGATTGTTTAAAAAAATCAAAGGAATACCACCGTCGTCGGTACAATGAAATAAGGGGCAAAAAAGATGTTTTGGCCTAAACCGCTCAAGCCCCTTGCAAAAGGGCTATTGTGACTGGTAGATGGGTTGACACAACGTTGCTTTCGCTTGGGGACAGCGGAAATTAGGGGATGTTAGTACTTCTTTTTCTGGTGGAACTCCAAACGTATGTGAATCCAATTATTATGGGGGAAAAACTCCGTTTATTCGTTCTGCCGAAATAAATGGCAACTCCACCGAATTGTTCCTAACGGAAGAAGGGTTGAAAAATTCTGACGGATGAAGTTATCACAACAATCGCTACAAATGCTTTTGGTGAGGCATCAGCACTCCTGCCACCGGGGCAGTTTTTTATGCGAAATACGATTATGCCGCAGGGTTACAACCGTGACATGGAGCGTGTGAATTTCACCATCCGTTCGGGAGCGATTGCCAGTATGACGATTGTGGCAAGGGCTATCCCGCAACCGACACCCGACCCCACGCCGACACCAACCCCGACCCCTGCACCACAACGCCCTGCCGTAACAACACCCGCACAACCCGCAACGCCGAGCAGACCTACGCAGAGCCGTGTAGACACCATTACAAGAGCCGAAATATCGGGTAATCCCTTGCATGGTGCTACTTTTTCCGTCTACCGTGCCATTGATAGCCAGCGTGTGGGTGAAATTACTACCGATGCAAACGGCAGAGCCACTATCTCACTCAATGCGGGCGAGTATTATTTGCGGAATAACTCCGTCCAGTTGTTATGCTATTAAGGGGCTTGTGACAATAAGCCCACTAAAATACATGGCTGTCGGCTCATTTACGGCATAAACAAAGCGGTTAGCCGTGTAGAAAGGGGTAAAAACCAGCAGAAGCGGTAGGGCTAAGCCAGAAATCCTGCCGCTTCTGATAACTTCATCTTATCAAGTTGAAGATAAGATTTTCTTTGCCCTCAACGGCATCAAACTCGTGGTGGTCTGCTGTTAGAATCGAACCCCTCAACATGATGGTTTGCGCTACAGCAATAGAATCCGCTAGTGATAACTTATATGTTGCCTTTAATCTCCCCGCTTCTAAAAATATTTCGCGGTCAAACTCTGTAACAAGGATATTGGAATTTTCAACATTTTCAACAACGTTCAAGGCATATTCTTTTCCATATTCACGGTAAAATCCGTAGTATACTTCGTAAAGGTTTACCCTGTTCATATATAATCGTATAATACCGTGAGTAGCCTGCTTCAATACATCTGCAACAATATCTGCGCCTTGTTCTTGGTTTGTTAGCGCAATTAATGCACAAGCATCAAGGATAAATGCATCCTTCATGATTCCAAACCCTCAAGGATTTTGTCCTCTCTTGTCATAGCCAAAAATTTATCTACAGTAAGGCTGCTTCCGGCTGTAAGCCCAAGCAAAGGACATTCATCTTTAGTAACTTCACTAAGGGGTGTCAAACTGATAACATTACCTGTTTGCCTAAGTTTTACCCGCTCTGTTGGTATCATCTTGAACAAAGTTTCAGGTAACGCTTTTACACTCAAAACCATTTCAGACATAGATAATAAACTCCTCTCAATTTTGCGGACAAATACAATACCAACCTCCGCAAATATAAGTGTATTCGCTCCATTGAATGGCTTTATGATGATTATAGCATAGAATAAACACTCTCCAAAATAAATCTATTTCGCAAGACACTTGACAGTGGTACAATCAGTTTGGTTTTTTGCGGGAGCGGTCAAGGATTTTCTTCACCGTGGGTACAAGTGATGTTTCTGTTGCGGTTACAATCCAATGTGACCCAAGCATCCCATACGCAGACTACGGAATTATAACCTTGCCGCAAACAGGGGAATTGCCGCCTGTTATGAATTATGTGTTGGGTGTGCTGTTTTTAACGGTTGCTCTGCTGTGCGGGGTTTTGCTGTTTATCCAACGAACGCCAAAACCATTCAAACGAAAGGGGGTAAAAGCCTATGTTTAACCCTGTATGTAACGAGGTTTTAATCCTCGTTTAACTCAATAATATGCCCTTGTTCAAAATCACGCACTTCCTTGTCAAAGTCGCTCATAAACAAGCTGTCTTGAATCACACGGTATTTTTCATACTCGCCCTCGGCGTGTTGTTTTGCAATTTCAGCAGAAATTTTCCCTGCATTTTGCAAAAGTGCATTGCCATCTGCCTGCAAAATTAAATCAAGGTGTTTCGCCCAATCTTCCATTGTCATGGGAGCACGTTGGCGGGCGCGGCGTTCAGCCAAGTCAAGATAGGCATTTACCAATAGCCCCAAGTCTTTTAACTCCGCTTCCGTCAAGTAGTTTTTTGCTACGGAAACATCGCCTTTGAGAATTTTACCATGCGGATATAACGACCAAGTGTTTAATCCCATGTGTTCACGCTCAGCGTTCGCACGGTCATAAATCACTTCAGCGGCGGTTTGTCCATGTACCGCATAGTGCAGTTTGTTTTGCACTTTGGCGAAAAACTCTCTTGTGATGGGCGATTTTTTATCGTAATCCATTGCTGTGGCGTAAATATCGGTAATCTTCTGATAAAAACGCCGCTCAGATAGCCGTATCTCTCTAATTTCTTCAAGCAAGCGTTCAAAATAATCTTCACCCAAGAACGCACCGTTTTCCATGCGGTTCTTGTCTATGAGATAACCACGCAGGGCGAAATCACGCAAAACGCCTGTTGCCCATTGGCGAAACGCCGTGGCACGTTTGGAATTGACCCGATAGCCCACGGCGATAATTGCGTCCAAGTTATAATGTTTTACACGATAATTTTTACCATCTGTGGCAGTTACCGAGAAATCCTCGGTAACTGCTTCTTTGCCTAATTCTTCATCTTTGAAAATGTTTTTAAGGTGAAGTCCGATATTGTCTGATGAAGTATCGAATAGCATACCCATATTTTTTTGTGAGAGCCAAATAGTGCCGTCTTGCACACGCACTTCAATGCCGTCACCGCCTGTTTGGTATGAAAAAATCAGAAATTCGGCGGTACTGTTGCGTATTTGCAGTTTAGTCTTCTCTTTGTCATTATCCAAAATAATCCACCTCGTTAAAATTGTGCTGAAAATACGCAATCCGAAATCAAATTTGCCAACCTTCATTATATCATATTATACCATGAACAGGAGGACTTTTTTGAAAAATTTAGTGATAGCCGAAAAGCCAAGTGTCGCAAAATCGCTGGCTGATGCACTTGGTGCAAAGACCCGCCGTGACGGAAGTTACGAGGGAAACGGTTATGTAATTTCTTGGTGTGTCGGGCATTTGCTTGGGCTTGCCGAGCCGCAAGCCTATGACGAGAAATTTACCAAGTGGCGGTATGAGGATTTGCCTATTGCCCCGCAATCGTGGAAATACACCCCCGCCGCCAGTACCAAAAAGCAGTTGAAAATCCTTGTTGATTTAATGAAGCGCAAGGATATAACCACAACCACAAACTGATTGAAAAAATCATTATCGGCGAGGTTGACGAGCAGGGAAACAAGAATCCCTACAAGATTACTTTCGTTTTCAAGACAGGCTACACATCAGATACCGATGCCCCACCGCCTAAGAAAGCTGGCAGACCGAGCAAAAAAGATAATGATGTTGACATGGGAACAGGCGAAGATGAAAATAATTTTACCTGTTCCCATGAAATAGGACATACTGTTGTCGTGTTTTCTGTGCTATATTAAGAAAAAAGAAAGGTTGTTGAAATTATGAGCAAAGAGGTTATTGCAAAGGCAAGCGAGATTATCAAGAGCAAAACAGCGGCAGAAAACATGGGTGCGGGAGTTGTACTTACCCTGATGGATGGCGAGGGCTACCCTTCAACGTCTTGCATTTCCATTTCTAAGGCTAATGGCATTCAGGAAATTTTGTTTGGTATCGGGATTAGTTCAAACAAAGGCAAGCGTGCAAAAGAATGTACCCGCGCTTCGGTATGCATTTTTGATGACGACTATGAGGGCGGCGCATACTACAATATTACTCTTGTAGGTGATGTTGAAATAGTAACCGACCACGAACTCAAAAAAGAAGTATGGTATGAGGGGCTTGCGGAGCATTTTGAACAGGGTGCCGCTGACCCTGATTATGCAGTGCTTCGTTTCACAACAAAGCGTTACAACCTGTGGGTTGACATGGGCGAGGGGGTAGAGGGTCGCATTGATGGAGCGCAACCAAAACCAGCTCCGCGCTTTGAGCCGATTTTGATTTATAAAAATGGCGACTGTAGCAAAGCTATGGAGCTGTATAAGAAAGCCTTTGGCGCAGCAACTACATCACTTATCCGATATAGTGAATCCGACCCTGAGGGATACCTTACAAAAAATCCCGCTGCAAAAGATTGGATTATGAACGCAGGGATGCTGATTGGCAAGCAATCAATCTTGGTCTGTGATGATGCTACCAACGGTGCAAAAATCGGAGACCATATCCAGATAGTGCTAGAGTTTGATTTGGAAGAAGAAGTAAAAGCGGCATACAACGCAATGCTGGATGGCGCAACAAACTTGAATCCGCCGCATAATGCAGGATACAGCCCATGTGTTGCATCTCTAACGGATGTTTATGGTATACCATGGCAGTTTATGGTATGGCACGAATAGTATAGCAACCTACTCAAACACACGCAGTACACGCTCTACACCGGCCATTTTCTTAATTTCTTCTAAGGATTTAATGGTTTGCTCCTCCGATTCCGGGGGAGTGAGCCATGCCGCTTGGTTTGGATATTCTGCCAATGTGATGGCGTTTTTAATTGCAGTCGGGTTTTTGCAGATTACGCGTATTAGTTTTTTTGTTACATATTTGTCAGGGGGCAGGATGTTTGCCTCCTGTGTTGTCCATGCATGAGGAATATAGCTCGTGGCATTTGCCGCGTCTATTATATTGCTCACCACCGCACTTGCAGTGGGTAGTTTGCCCGCTCCGCTACCGTAAAACATAACATTGCCTGTGGTTTTGCCTGTTAGCCATGCGGCATTGTATACATCGTTTACAGATGCAAGGGGGTGGGTGAGTGGTACAAAAAATGGCGCGGCCAAGGCTTCTACGCCATTTTCGCAGATTTTTCCGCTTACTATTTGCTTCAACGTAAAGCCGAGGGCTTTTCCAAATGCAAAGTCCTCTGTGCTTATATTTTCTATGCCTTCGGTGCGTACATTTTCGTAGTTTACTTGCTTGTCCAATGCAAGGGAGAGCAAAATACATAGTTTTCTACAAGCGTCATAACTGCCCACATCTGCGGTAGGGTCTTGCTCTGCATAGCCCAAGGACTGTGCATCCTTTAGGGCGGCAGCATAACTTGCACCGTTTTCGCTCATTTGTGTAAGGATGTAATTGGATGTTCCGTTTAATATACCCGCTACGACTTGCACTTGGTCTGTAAGGACAGCGTCGATATATGGGCGGATTAGCGGGATTCCGCCTCCTACACTCGCTTCAAACAGCAGATTTACGCCCTTTTCCTTAGCCAGTGCAAAGAGTTCTGCCCCATGCTTTGCGATTAATGCCTTGTTTGGTGTGCATACGCTTTTGCCGCTCATGATTGCACGCTTTGCGTAGTCATATGCTATTGTCTCGCCGCCGATAGCCTCTACCACAATGCCGACCTCGGGGTCATTTTCTATTACACCAAAGTCCTTTGTCATCAACGATTCATAGGGGTCGCTCGGAAAATCACGTAAGTCGAGGATATGCTTTACCTCGATTTTTTTACCTGTCTTTTTTGTGATTTGTTCCGCATTTATTTTTAAAACCTCTGCAACACCCGAGCCAACTACTCCATAACCTAAAATTGCTATTTTCAAAATCAACACATCCTCATTTTTTATTAGAAAAATATACACATTTTGACGGAAAGCGTCAACAAAGCGCCAATATTTTAGCACAAAAATCTGCCGCTGTGGAGATAAACTCCAATGTGTCGTTATAGGTGGTGAATAGATAATTGTGATTTTCATTTAATACAGCATTTGCAAAATGCTCGTCCAGGATGTTTTGCTGTATTGCATGGGTCTCTTCTTTTGTCACTAGGTCGGACATTCTTTGTGGGTTCGCCGTGGAGAGTAGGCTCATTATTTCTTCGGTTGCAGGATGCTCAAAATATAAGCGACTATCTATTGCGCGCAAATCATTGTAATAATCACTTGCATAGCCTTTTGCGGCTTCGGCAGGGTGATTTGTACGAAATTTGTACCAAAGTGTACAGTTGTTGTGCAGGTCGGTGAGTGCGTGTGTGGCGTAACCTGCGGCGAAGGGGTCATGTGGGTGTTCATCCAAAAAAACGCGGATTAGCTTTTCCCAGCCTGTATTGTCTGTCACATGACCCCATCGCTCTTCGCTTATGGGGCATAGATGAGATGTTTTTTTGGTAGGGCCTATTTGGTTTTTGCCATCACCCATAAAGGCGGGACGATAGTGTACGGCATCGGGAGAGATGGAGCCAAGTATAAACTGCGCTGCTTCTTTTTCAGGCATTGCGTTCCTTTTGATGATGTGCCATGCGACGCACATATGGGTAAGCGGAAAGGGCATGGTATACCTCCAAGATTTTTGTTATTATACCCTCCAGAACGGAGTGTGCTTATGTCTTATACTGCATTATACCGCAAAATACGACCGCGTATATTTAAAAATATTGTCGGGCAACCTCATATAGTGCGTGCCTTGGTTAATCAGCTCGTTAGCGGACAGATTAGCCATGCATATTTGTTTTGTGGCACAAGGGGTACAGGCAAGACTTCGGCGGCAAAAATATTGGCGAGGGCAATAAATTGTCCGTTCCAGCAAGATGGCGAGCCATGTAACGAATGTGAAATGTGTAAGAACATCCTTGCAGAGCGTAGCCTCGATGTAGCAGAAATAGACGCGGCTTCTAATAATGGCGTAGAAAATATCCGCGACCTGCGCGATGAGGTAAAGTATCTGCCAAACGAGGGGCAATACAAGGTTTATATCGTAGACGAGGTGCATATGCTCTCGGGTGCGGCGTTTAATGCCTTGCTTAAAACATTGGAGGAGCCGCCGCCACATGTTGTTTTTATCCTTGCGACAACTGACCCGCAAAAGATACCTGCGACGATTTTGTCGAGATGCCAGCGATATGATTTCAGGCGGATATCTGCGGTGGATATGGTCGCGTCTTTGCGTGAGTACTTGGAAGGCGAGGGGATTGCATTTGAAGAGGCAGCACTTGAATATATCGCATATCACTCCGATGGTGCAATGCGCGACTCTCTTAGCTTGCTCGACCAGTGCATAAACTTTGGCGAAGGTGGCGGGCTTACAGCGGAGAATGTGCGTGAAGTGCTGGGTGCCGTGGATAGGGCGCAGTTGTTTACATTTACCGACGCTCTGGCGCGCCAAGAGACGGACGAAATCATCGGCATAATCACATCTGCAATGGACTCGGGGCGCGATGTGGCACAGTTTGCGAATGACCTTGTGCGCCATTTCCGCGACGTGCTTGTGGCGGGACTCTCCAAAGACAGTGGGGGTGAGTTTTCTGCTGATGTTTTTGCAAAATTAAAGGAGCAGGCGGAGCGTATCCCACGAGAAAATTTAATGCGGTATATATCTGCTTTTTCTGAAACTATACGAGATATGAAGTTTGTGCCGCATATGCGCACAGCATTTGAGGTATGCGCATTGAAAATATGTATGCCTGTCGAAAGGTCTGTCGAAACACCCGCAAACCCGGTGATTATACCGCGTGAAGCGGTTCAGACCAAAACATCTATTCCGAAAGCCGGCCCAATACCACAGGGTAGTTCTAACTACGCGGGCAACTGGAAACGATTTTGCCTAAAGCTACCTGTCCCCATACGCTCCATGTGTGCGCGTTGCGAAGTAGAAGATATAAACGGAATGCTCAAAATTTATTGCGGTGACGAGACCTCTCAAAAGCTGATAGAAGAGAAAAAAACAATAATACGTGAACAACTCGCCGACTTTTTTAACCTAACCACCCCGCCAAACCTTGCCATAGAGGTGAGAGAGGCGTACAATAAAGAAAATGTGGCAGAGCCACCTCTACCCGAGCCGCCTCCGCAAGAGGATGAGACGGATGACTGGGCAACTATGGAAAACATACAAGAAATGTCGCTGGGCGACGAAGAATGGAGATGACTACAAATGCCAAAAGGATTTGGAGGCGGTTTCGGCGGCGGAATGCCGGGCGGAATGAACATGAACCAACTCATGAAACAAGCACAAAAGATGCAAAAGCAAATGGCAGATGCACAAGAGGCTTTGGCAGAGAAAAAGCTTGATGTATCAGCAGGGGGCGGCGCGGTAAAAATCACAATCAACGGAGAAAAGCAAATCCTCGACCTTGTGATTTCGCCTGATGTGGTAGACCCCGATGATGTCGAGATGCTGCAAGACTTGGTGATGAGCGCGGTAAACGAAGCAATAAGACAGATGGACGAGTCAATCAATTCTCAAATGTCAAAAATAACGGGCGGTATGAACTTGCCCGGCATGTTTTAATGAATATCTACGGACAACATGTAACTCGGCTAATCGAAGAATTTTCGCGATTACCCGGAATAGGAGGCAAGTCTGCACAGCGGCTCGCCTTTTATATTATCCATTTGCCCGAGGAGAGAGCCGAGGCGTTAGCGGGTTCGATTTTAT
>WRGY01000092.1 GCA_009786925.1 Defluviitaleaceae bacterium
TTTTTCTCATAATTAATTTTACAACAAAAAACGAGAGTTGCGTGATTTTCTTCACACTTCTCTCGCTTTTTTATTGGGGCTTAATGAGACAGCCCCTATTTATTTTCGAAATACATGCCAAACATATATGTAATAAAAAATAATTCTTGACATCCTAAAACCCTGCCCATGCAATACTGTCTATGCAGATATGTAATGCATGTCATGGAAAGGGGCATAAAAATGTTAAAAATTATTGTTTTGGTGGTTTTAATCGGCATGGTCGGCTGCGCAGGAGCGAGTGAGGGTGGGGAAGTGAGGGCAATACGCTTGGGTTTTGAAGGTGGGCTTTGCCAAGCTGTAATTCCGCTGGCTCATGTTAACGGCTTTTTCGCGGCAGAAGGACTAATCACAGAAATTATTGTGACCGGTGATTTGGTGAGTTCTCGCGATGCGTTGGCGGCAGGGCATATTGACGCTGTGGCCGGGATGCTGGCCGGTTGGCTTGTGCCTGTTACGCAGGGCATTGATATACGCTTTACACAGGGGTTGCATACGGGTTGTGCATCCGCATTTGTGCTTGCTGATTCTCATATAACAGCTTTCGAAATCGGGCAAAGCGTAGCAGTTAGCGGCGCGATAGGTGGTGCGTTTCATAATATTGCAACGCGCTTTATTCATAGAGAAGGCCTTGTGACGGATGATTTTACATGGAGAGACTTTCCGCCGGCCGAGGCCGTGATTGCTTTGCAAAACGGAGCGGTACAGGTAGCGGTCATTCCTGACCAGGTGGGGCAACGTTTTGTTGATGACGGTGTGTTGCGTGTCATCCGCTCATTGGATGATGACGATTTTGAGACAGAAAACTGCTGTGTTTTGGGGCTTATGGGTAGCTTTATTGACGAAAATACCGAAGTGGCAGAGCGGATTACTCGCGCTGTGTACAATGCATCAAGATGGATGAATGAAAGTGAAGAAAATAAAAGGGAGGCAGTAACGGTTTTAATACAAGCCGGATATCTAAGTGCGGCGATAGATATTGATTATGTGGTGGGTCTTATGAGCAACTGGATTTGGGGAGTGCCGCATGACATCACAGAGCAAACGCTGATTACTTCTATTGATGAGTATCAAGCACTGGGTGTCATAAACCCTGCACTTGACCCCGACGCACTGAGGTTACAAGTATGGCACCCGCTGGGATAAGGGGAATACTCCCTGTTTTTGTCTGTATTGCTATTGTTTTGCAATATCTGTTTGTTCCAAAAGCAGGAGAGACTACCGATGTATTTGTTTGGTTTATGGCAGTGTTGGTGCTGATTTTTATAGTATGGAATATTGTCGCACTATTTTCTAAAAGGGCAAATATGGATTTGCAAAAAAAATCGCCGATTATAACAGTCGCGCTTATATTGCTGCTTGCCTACGATATTTTGACGCTTACGACAGGAATATTGCCACAGCCTTTTGTTCCGTGGCCTGACGCGATTCTAAATGCAATGATACGTGACCGCCAAATTCTTACAAGGTCGGTTTTGCACTCACTTATGCTTTTGTTCACAGGTTATGGCATCGGTGTAGCGGCAGGTGTCATTACAGGCGTTGCGGCGGGTCGTTCCGAAAAAGTAAGGTATTGGGTTTCGCTACTTCTAAAGTTGTTTGGTTCAATCCCGCCGGTGACTTGGCTACCGATAATCATCATACTTGCATCAAGCCTGTTTAGTGGAGCGGTCGTTTTAATCGCACTTGCTGTATGGTATCCCGTGGCAACCACAACTATGAACGGTGTGTTGAGTATTCCAAAGGTGACTTTTGAAGCTGCGAGTACATTTGGTGCATCAAAAGTCGGTATGATTTTTAAGGTCGCGGTTCCTGCATCATTGCCTTTTATATTTCAAGGGTTGACGCAGGGCATGTCTATTGCATGTACTTCACTACTCATTGCAGAAATGATGGGAGTTGAAGCGGGCTTGGGTTGGTACATCAGCCGTCAGAGGGGATGGGCGGATTTTGCAGGCATGTATGCCGCTGTTGTAATCATAGCAATAACATTTTTTGTTGTAAACGCTGTGCTTGACATCATCAAGCGGCGAGTCTTGCGTTGGGGTGAAACATCATGAAAAAAGGCAGAATCCGAATAATGGATGTGAACAAAACATATAAAAACAGCACAAACGAGGATGTTTGTGCTGTCGAGAGCCTTAACTTTTTGATAAACTCGGGCGAATTTGTTTCCATTGTCGGCACAAGCGGTTGTGGAAAATCCATCTTGCTTAGAATGGTTGCGGGGCTGGAAAAACCTACACGCGGCGAAATTATATTTGATGGGAAAGCGGTAGAGTGTACATCGCCTGACAGGGGATTGGTTTTTCAAGAACATGCATTGTTCCCATGGCTTACAATTCGTAAAAATATTATTTTTGCCTTAAAATCTTCGGGGCGGTACAAAGACTATGTTCAAGCGGTTGAGCCTTTAATCGAAAAGGTCGGGTTAAAAGAGTTTGCAAATTCTTATCCGCACCGGCTGTCGGGAGGAATGCGCCAACGTGCCGCCGTTATCCGCTCGTTGGCTGTATCTCCCGATGTGCTTTTGTTTGATGAGCCGCTTGGCGCGCTTGACAGTTTTACTCGCATGACCCTCCAAGATGAAATAATCCGCCTTTGGAAAGAGCGAGAAAACACAATGGTAATGGTCACTCACGATGTGGATGAGGCTGTCTACCTAAGCAATAGAATAGTTGTCATGTCGCCAAGACCCGGACGTATTGCCGAAGTCATAACCGTACCAATGTCGTATCCGCGCAATCGTGGCTCGTCAGAGTTTTCAAATCTGCGCACCCGATTGTTAAAGCTATTAAACTTTGCCGCAGATGTTGAACAGGATTACTATTTATGAACGTTAGCCTTTTTTATTCAACAACTCCATCGCATTGACCAGCGGAGCGGGCATTTTTATTCCCATTTCGCCTGCATTTTCGAGGATGCTGATGAGTTCGTTTAGGCAGAATGCGATGATGACAGCGTCGCGTGTTAGTGTATTTGTACCGAGCAGAGCGTCAAGGTGTACGGCGGCTATTATGAGCAAAAAGCAAGCGGCTTTTTTTAATAATCCATGGATACCTGCGCGGCTGGACAGTCGACGGAGGATGACGGCATTGATAAGTCCCGACAAGAGGTCGATTGCCATGAGTACAACAAGGGTCTGTAGCAGCATGTCAAAACCTCCGAACAGATATTGGAAAATGCTGATAACAAGCCCTGTTGTGTACAGTGTGCAACTTTTGTATAGCGTATACATTGGTAGTTCACCTCCTTTCTTTTAATAAATAATCCACACTACAGCCATCAAAAAGCAACGACAGGGCGCGAAGCTTGTTTGCAGGGATGGCTGTACGCCTGTGAATCCAGTCATTTAGCACTTCCGCAGGCGTGTTGATGCGTCGACACATTTCTGCCTTGCTCATATGTCGGCGAATGCGCTCGATTTCGATATTGACGTACATAATTTCCCCCTTCGGTTTTGAGGCTGTCGTGGAATGATTTGATTATTACACACCTTGTATACAAGGTCAAGAAAAAGACGAAAAAAAATTCGACACGCATAACGAGGACATTTTCTTGAAAAATGTCACGATTTTTCTTGCATTAAAAACCCGCATGTAGTAAGCTTTTCTTGTGCGAACAAAAGTGCCGCGTCCTAAAATGCGGACTCATACAGAGGTGACTCATGATAGCAGAGCGTTTACGTATTTTAAGAAAAGAAAAAAACATGAGCAAGAGAGAACTTGTCTCAAAACTACCACTAAACTATAGCACCTATGCAAATTATGAATCCGGATTCCGTGAGCCAAACTCCGAAGTTTTGCAGTTGCTGGCTCGTCACTACAATGTAAGCCTGGACTATCTGCTGGGCGTTAGCGAAAATCGCAAAAAAGCTGACGAAATCGCCATCTTAAACGAAGAAGAAAATAATCATATAAAAAAATATCGACAACTGGACACTCATGGTCGTGAGGTTGTGGATTTGGTTTTGGGCAAAGAGGTAGAGCGTGTCTCTTTTCTTAGTACTCGAGACGAGTCCTATAATGCAGTCGACGACAAATGGGTTACGTTGCGTGTGTACAACCAGCGTGCAAGTGCAGGCTTGGGTTCATATTTGTCCGATGACTCCGACTCGGACTACGAAGAAATGCGCTTTGTAGCTACGCAAGTATCAAAAAAAGCCGACTTCTGTGTGCGCATAAGGGGCGAATCCATGGAGCCGAAAATATGTGACGGTGACATAGTTTTCGTAAAAGCTGTACCAAAGGTAGACCCCGACAATGTAGGTGTATTTGTGTATGACGGAGAAGCTTATTGTAAACGTCTGCGCATAGACCAAAAGCGCAACGCCATCATATTGGAATCCTTAAACAAATCCTTTGCCCCAAAGCAAATAACACAGCCCGACAGTTTGCGTACAGTCGGGCTGGTCATCGGTATCGCCGAGTAGAGTTGAAAAAGGGAGCGAGAGCAACTTTTGCCCTCGCTCCCTTTCTGGCTCGACCCCTAGATAAATCTGGTTACGATTATACATAAACAAAAAACGATTAATACCAATGCGGCGAATGCGTCGGCTTTTGTAAAATGCATTTGCTTCATTTTTGTGCGATTAATGTCACCGCGATAACATCGGGCTTCCATTGCGGTGGCAAGTTCGTCGGCTCGTTTGAATGCGGAAATAAAAAGCGGAACAAGGATGGGTATGAGTGCCTGTGCGCGTTTTATGAGGCCGCCTGTTTCAAAATCTGCCCCGCGTGCTTTTTGTGCCTTCATGATTTTGTCGAGCTCGTCAGCCAGGGTAGGGATGAATCGTAGTGCTATTGTCATCATCATGGCGATGTCGTGAGCCGGGACGCGGATTCTTTTGAGTGGCTTTAGCAGGGACTCCAGCCCATCTGTCAGCTGTATGGGCGAAGTGGTGAGGGTGAGCAAAGATGAGCCAAGTATGAGCAAAACAAGGCGCGACACCATTTGGAGCGCAAGCACTATGCCTTCGGTTGTAAGGCGCAGGAATCCAAGCTGAAAGATAATATTCTCTCCCGGTGTGAGGAAAAGATTGATGCTTGAGGCGAATACAAGGATGAAAATAATGGCGCGCAGGCCGCGAAATATCAAGGTCGGAGGGACTTTGGAACCTTTAACCAAAACGACAACGAAAACTGCGGCTAAGATATAGCTCATGAAGTGGTTAGCAAAAAGCAGTATCGTGATATATGAAATCACACCAATAAGTTTTGTACGAGGGTCGAGCCGATGGATAGGGGAGTCGGTCGGGTAGTATTGGCCAACCGTTATTTTGGTCATGAGTTAAACCCCCTTTCGAGTATCGTGACGGCTTCTTGTACTGAAAAAACACGCTTTGGGATATTAGGATTTTTTTCATGGAGAGACGCCATAAGCTGTGTGATTTGTGGAGTGTCGAGACCTATGTCGGTGAGGAATAGCGCATCACTAAAAATTTCGGCAGGGGTGTCATCACGCACGATTTTTCCTTGATTCATGACAAGGACGCGGTTTGCCATCCGGGCGGCATCGTCCATGCTGTGCGAGACAAGTATTATTGTAATCCCGAGGGCTTGATGCATTTTTTTTATTTGTTCAAAGATTTCGTTTTTGCCGCGAGGGTCTAGTCCTGCTGCCGGCTCGTCGAGGATTAGGACATCGGGGCGCATTGCCAATACTCCGGCGATAGCGGCGCGACGTTTTTCTCCCCCGCTTAACTCAAAGGGTGATTTTTCATAAAATTCTTCTCCGAGGCCAACGGTGTCGAGGGCGGATTTTACGTTTTTCTCTATTTCTTCTTCAGAAAGCCCAAGGCGTGCAGGACCAAACGCAACATCTTTGTATACAGTTACCTCAAAGAGTTGATGTTCCGGGTATTGGAAAACCAGCCCGACGCGTCGACGCAAGTCTTTGATAGAGTCGCTGACATTTTTGCCCTCGATTAGGACTTCGCCTTCTGTTGGTTTTATGAGGGCATTAAAATGTTGTATCAAGGTGCTTTTCCCGGAACCTGTGTGGCCTATAATTGCTATTATTTCGCCGTCATAAATTTTCAAGTTAATATCGTGGATGGCGGTCTTTTCGAATACGGATTTTGAGTTGTAAATATGGGAGACATTTACGAGTTCCAGGAGGGGTGGGGAAGGGTTTGTTTGGATTTTGGTATGAGTTTCTTCATATATATAGTGTTTTATTTCGGAAGGGTCGAAGTTGTCTAAAAACTCTTCTACTGTGATAACGTGTTTCCTGCCGAGCAGATGTGACAGCTCTGTGATTTGTGGCACACCCAAACCGAGTGATTGCATCTTTTCAATTTGAGAAAAAATTTCGCGTGGCGGCGCGTCCAGCACTATGCTGCCGTCGTCCATTACAATTACGCGCTCGGCGCGTGCGGCCTCTTCCATAAAGTGGGTGATTAAAATTACCGTGATTGCATATTTTTTATTGAGGTGAATTATGGTATCCATAACTTCCTTGCGCCCGGAAGGGTCGAGCATAGCCGATGGCTCGTCAAGCACTATAACGCTGGGGTGCATTGCAAGTACACCCGCTATGGCGACCCGTTGTTTTTGTCCGCCTGATAAATGATGTGGGGCGAAGGTGGCGTAGTCACTCATATTGACAGACGCGAGTGTGTCAGTGACACGACGACGGATTTCTTCGGGAGCGACACCCAAATTCTCCGGTCCGAAGGCAACATCTTCTTCTACTATAGTGGCTATGATTTGATTGTCGGGGTTTTGGAATACCATTCCCGTGGATTGGCGGATTTGCCAAGTATTGGCAGGGTCTTTTGTGTCCAGGCCATGCACCCAAAGTGTGCCTTCTGTAGGGGCGAGTAGGGCGTTGAGGTGGCGAGCTAAGGTGGATTTGCCCGAGCCGTTATGCCCCAAGACAGCAACAAATTCCCCCGCTTGGATGTTTACGTCGATATTTTTCAACGCAACAAGAGGGGGTTTGGAAGAATCATATTCTTCATATATAAAAGTTAAATTTTCGCCTGAAATCATGGCTTTATAATAACATAAAAAAACCATTTTTCCAAACAAGTATGCCGTTTTCGGGTGTTTGGCCTTCTTGATAAAAGATGAGTGCGCGAGTATAATGGTCAATGAATCCACAGTCGAGCAGGAAATGCAATTACGGAGATTGAGATTTTGCGGAACGTGTTTGGCAAGCGTGATATTTGGAATTAAGAGGTGCGTATGGAATGGACTAAAGCGCGAGTGCGCACGACGGCATATGGTGCAGAGGTAGTAACGGCGGTTTTGATGGAATGCAATATCGTGGGCGTGGAAATCGTGGATGCTCATGACAGGGTAAAGCATTTGACAGAAACGGCATCCCAGTGGGATTATGCAGAAGATGACTTGCTTAGAATTGACAGTGAAGATGTTTTTGTGGTTTTTTATGTGGTGAAGGGCGAAGCAGGGGAGGTATTGCTCGGCGACGTACGCGAGGCTTTGGCTCGGCTGTGTGACGAGAGCTTGGGTCCTCTTGATGTAGCTGTCGAACATGCCGATGATGCGCTCTGGCTAAATGAGTGGAAGAAGCATTTCAAGCCACTGAGGATTGGTCGGGTGGTGATTGTGCCGGAGTGGGAAGAGTATGCGCCACTAGAGGGCGATGTTGTTTTTACGCTCGACCCCGGCTCGGCTTTTGGCACAGGCCAGCACCAGACTACTCGGCTCTGTGTGTCCGCTTTGCAAAAATATCTGAAAGCGGGGGATATACTCGTTGATATAGGATGCGGGAGTGGGATTTTAGCAATAACAGGATTGTTGCTGGGTGCGAGTAGTGTGTTTGCCTGTGACATAGACCCATCGGGCGCGATGGCGGCGACCAAAAAGAATGCGGAGATTAACTCTGTGGCCGGTCGCTTGGATGTGCGGTCGGGAGATGTGCTTTCTGACGAAGGCTTGCGTAAAGAGATTTGCCGCGAGAGATGCAATATCGTGGTCGCCAACATTGTGGCCGATGTGATTGTTGATTTGCTTCCTTTTGTTAATGAGATATTGGTGTGTGGCGGGTTGTTTATTGCTTCGGGAATTATTGCCGAGCGTGCCGAAGAAGTCCTTTTGGCTTTCGGGGAGAGCGGCGTTGATGTTTTAGAGAAAATTGAACTTGAAGGTTGGTATTGCATTGTTGGAGAAGTTAAACATTTATTTTGATAATGCGGCTACCACGCCCGCACTTGCCTTGGGAGAGTTTGGCGGAGGAAATCCGTCGTCTCCCCATGGGCTGGGGATACAGGCCGAGAGGGCTTTGGGCGCGGCGAGGTCGGGGATTGCCTGTGTGTTGGGCTGTAGCCCGGGTGAGGTTGTTTTTACTTCCGGGGGTACAGAGAGCAACAACTTGGCGATTTTGGGCTTTGCGCTTGCAAACAAACGTCGGGATTTGGAGGTTTTTGCCGAGGCTTGGGAGCATCCTTCGGTGTTGGAGCCTGTTAGGGCGGCCAAAAACATGGGGATATGCGGCGGGAGGATGATTTGCTTTTCGCATGTTTCCCATGAGACGGGTGACATTAGGGATATTTCTGCGGCGGCGCGTGCGGCGAAAAAGAATTATCCTGATGCTGTGGTTTTTGTGGACGGCGTGCAGGGGTTTTGTAAGGAATATGTTTGTCTCGATGATGTGGATTTGTACTCGTTTAGCGGGCATAAAATCCATGGCGGCAGTGGAGTGGGGGGGCTGTATGTACGCAATGGTTTGAGGCTTATCCCTGCTATGTATGGCGGTGGGCAAGAAGGCGGTTTGCGTGCCGGGACAGAAAATGTTAGTGGCATTGTCCGAATGGCAGAAGCGGCCAAGGTTTTGGGTGGTGCGCTTTCGGATAACCGAAAGCGGGTCTCGGATGTTAAGGCAAAGATGATGGAGCTTTTGGATGAGCTTCCGGATGTTCATATAAATGCTATGGGCGAAGATGTTTCGCCTTATATTTTGAATATGAGCTTTATTGGTATAAGGGGCGAGACCCTCGTGCATATTCTTTCAGAGAAGGGGGTATATGTTTCTATGGGCGCGGCGTGCCGCAGTCGCTCTAAGAAAAAATCCGCATTGGAAGAGATGGGCTTTTGCGTGGAGCGTGCGCAGAGTGCGGTAAGGTTTAGTTTTTCGCACATGAATACAGTGCAGGAAGCAGAAATCGCGAAGGAAGTCGTAAGTAAGAGTGTCGCAGAAATGCGACGTGTGTTAGGGGGTCGAGGGGCTTAGTCCCCATCGAAGATGGATACTAAAAAGGTGTTGCTCGTAAAGTATGGAGAAATTTCTCTGCGTAAGGGTAATCGTGCGCATTTCGAACATCAGGTTTTGGATGCAATCCGCGCGAGGATAAAGGGAGCCGTCGGTGGCGGGTATGTTCATGTAAAGCGTGAGCAGGGGCGTTTTTTGGTAGAGAACGCTGAAGGCGACTTGGATGTTGCGATGATTCTGCCGCGAATAAAGCATGTTTTTGGCATCACAGATTTTTGTTATGCTTTAAAAACTAAGGTGCGTGACATTGATTCGTTAAGTATGATTGGGCGCGATTTTTTTGTTGGTTGTGGGTTTAGCGATGTTACTTTTAAGGTTGAGACCAAAAGAAGTGACAAGAACTATCCAATGACATCTACGGAAATTTCTACAGAAATCGGTGCAAAAATATTTGATTCGGGATTTCAGGTGGATTTGCACAGGCCGGATAAGACCCTCATGGTGGAAATAAGGAATGATGTTTATTTTTACATCGAGAGCGAAAAGGGGGTAGGGGGGTTGCCCTATGGGTCTTCGGGAAGGGGTGTGTTGTTGCTTTCCGGCGGGTTTGACAGCCCCGTTGCGGGTTATCTGATGGCGCGGCGCGGAGTAGAAATCATCGCGGCATATTTTCATTCGCCGCCTTTTGTATCCGAGCGTGCACTGGATAAGGTGCGCGACCTTGCATCAGAGTTGTCAAAATACACCGGCCGTGTGAAGCTATACAATATCCCATTCACGGAGATTCAACTTTTTTTGAAGGAAAATGTGAGTGAAGTTAAGCTTACGATTTTTTTGAAGCGCGCGATGTTGCATGTTGCAAGCCAACTCGCGGAGCAAGAAAAGGCGTTATGTCTGATAACGGGTGACTCGGTGGGGCAGGTTGCGAGCCAGACAGTGCATAGCTTGGCTGCGATGGACAGTGCCGCCAAATTGCCTGTTTTGCGGCCTCTTGCTGCGATGGATAAGCAAATAATCATAGATATAGCGCGTGAAATAGGGACGCATGACATATCCATACGACCCTATGAAGATTGCTGTACAGTTTTTGTGGCAAAGCATCCGGAAAACAAGCCTAACAAGGGTGCCGTCGAGGGGATAGAGGCTAGGTTTGCCAAAGAGCTTGCCGAGCTTGTAATTAAGGCTTTGGAGTCGGCAGAGGTGTATTCTGTGTGACAGGCGGCCGAGGGTTTTACATAAACATGGTTACAATCACTCTGTTTTGCGGTATACTTTAATATGCAACCTATATTACAGAGAGAAGGCAAATGCATGAAGAAATTTTTATTTGTAGGAGCGGCGGCGTTATTCGTGCTTAGTTCCTGCGTAGACTCTTATGAAGATATTACATTCACAAACAGAGGAGAGAGTGAAATGATAGAGTTTCCGGCAGACGAAAGAGACGAAAACAGAGGCATGATTTTGGATGGGACTATTTATGATGTGTTGCGGGAGTCTCCCGCCGAAATGTTGCAGCTTTCGCCTCTTGTGCCGGGCGAAGAGTTGGCTGTTTTGCATACAAATCATGGCGATGTGACGCTTAGATTTTTCCCGAACGAGGCTCCCAAGGCCGTCGAAAATTTTGTTACACATGCACGCAATGGGTTTTATGATGGGTTGATTTTTCACCGCGTTATACCCGGGTTTATGATACAAGGTGGCTGTCCACAAGGTACGGGGCGCGGCGGTGAAAGTATTTGGGGCGAGGGCTTTGGCCTGGAGCGTAGTTTTAATTTGTACCATTTTAGAGGTGCGCTTGCTACAGCTCATGCCGGCCCCGGGACAATCGGCAGTCAGTTTTATATTGTCCAGGCGGGTGCCGCTGACCTCATGCCTGACGCTCGAGGGCTTTTTGAGCATTTGATTGGAGCGCAAGATGATTTTGCCGGTGGCGAGTTTGAAGATGGCACGCGGCTTTATGTGAGAGATATACATCCCGCAAAAGGAATGCAACATTTCATTGAGTATGGCGGTACCCATTGGTTGGATTGGCATTGGAATCGTGACAACTATGGTCATACAGTGTTTGGCCATGTTGTAAGCGGTATAGAGGTCGTAGACGCTATAGCCCATGTAGAACAAGGCGTACAAAATCGCCCTGTTGCAGATGTGATAATCGAGCGGATTTCATTTAAAGTGTATGGAGAGTAAGATGTTATATTTAGATAATGCGGCAACCACGCCCTTGCGCACAGAGGTGCTGGAGGCGATGTTGCCTTATATGAAAGAAAATTTTTATAATCCGTCCAGCGTATACGGTCCTGCTCGAAAAGTGCGTAGCGCGCTCGATGATGCTCGTGTGGCAGTGGCTAACGCAATCAATGCCAAGACAGAAGAAATATTTTTTACATCGGGTGGCACAGAGTCGGATAACTGGGCAATCAAAGGCACGCTTGCCGCATTTAGCGCGAAAAACGGTGACACCCCGCCACATATTATTACATCTGCTGCAGAGCATCATGGTGTTTTGTATGTGTGTAAGCATCTTGAGCGGAAAGGTGTAGAAGTCACGTATTTGCCCGTAGACGGCGAAGGGTTTGTCTCTCCGGAGACTTTGGAGGCTGCAATCAAGCCAAATACCGCAATCGTCTCTATAATGCTGGCCAATAATGAAGTCGGGACTGTGCAACCCATGGCGCGTCTTGCCGAAGTCACCCGCTCTCGCGGTGTTTTGTTTTTAACAGATGCGGTGCAAGCAGTAGGTCACATCCCTGTGGATGTAGAAGGCCTCGGCGTTGATATGCTCGCATTGTCGGCACATAAATTCGGCGGCCCTAAGGGCATAGGTGCCTTATATGTAAAAAAGGGAACGGCTCTGCTCCCTGTGTTGCAAGGTGGTGCGCAAGAAAGAAATCGGCGTGCAGGCACAGAAAACGTTGCGGGCATAGTGGGTCTCGGTGCGGCAATCAGGCTCGCTACGGAAGAAATCCCTCGGGAGCTTCCGCGTATAACTGCCCTGCGTGATACCCTGACAGACACCATCCTTAAAACCATCCCTCACACGCGCTTAAATGGCCCAAAAAGCCACGACAGGCTCCCGGGCAATGTAAATATCTCGTTTAGGTTCATCGAGGGAGAATCGCTGCTTTTGCACTTGGACATGATGGGTTGTTGTGCATCTACAGGTTCGGCGTGTTCATCAGGTGCGTTAGAGCCTTCTCATGTGTTGATGGCATTAGGCCTTGACCATGCACAGGCCAATGGTGCAATCAGATTTTCTTTGGGGGGCAACAATACTGAGGCTGATATACCCGCCCTCATGCAAATACTGACACCCGCAGTGCAAAAATTGCGCACTCTGTCACCGTTATATGATGATTTTCTAAAAACAAAGGAGTAATCCCATGGAATACAGCGAAAAAGTAATGGACCACTTTATGAATCCACGTAATGTGGGTGAGATTGAGGATGCAAGCGGCATAGGCACGGTAGGGAATGAGCAATGCGGTGATATTATGCGAGTGTTCTTGAAAATAGAAGGCGATGTAATCATCGATGCGAGCTTTAAGACATTTGGCTGTGGTGCGGCTGTTGCGACCTCCAGCATGGTGACAGAAATGGTTAAGGGAAAAACTATATCAGAGGTGATGACAATCACCAACGAAGCGGTAATGAAAGCCCTTGACGGTTTGCCTGCTGTAAAGGCTCACTGCTCTGTATTGGCAGAAGAGGCGGTACAGGCGGCCTTGTGGGATTATTCGCAAGAGTCGGGGATTACTATTGAAGGGCTAATGCCGCCAAAATCCGACCACGGACATTAATATAGCCTCCCTCGCGCCCTTCCCAAGCCTCACAAAACATGCTAGAATGGGTGCAGTAGACGCTGAGATTAGGCGCGCAGGAAAGGGTCATGTGAATGTACCAAAAAGGCGATAATATCGTTTACCCGCTATACGGGGCGGGAGTGATTGAGGACATCGAAGAGAAGGACGTAGACGGCGAGTTGCAGACTTATTATGTGTTAAATATACCCGTAGGCAATTTGAAAATTATGATTTCGGCGGCTAAGGCAGAGTCGCAAAAAGTACGCCACGTACATGGCAAGGATGAAATCATGGGACTTATTTCCGGCGCAGAAGAAACAATCATGCCCGACAATTGGAACCAGCGTTACAAGGAAAATATGGAGCGTATAAAGTCAGGCGAGGTGGAGCAGGTTGCAGTTGTGTTTTACAATTTGCTTTTGCGTGAGCGCGAACGTGGACTCTCCACCGCCGAAAAGAAGATGATGACTACAGCAAAGCAGATTATTCTTTCGGAGCTTATTTTGTCACTTGACGTTGAAAAGACAGAAGCAGAAGATATTTTAGATAAGACTTTTGGGTGAGTTTTGTATGTTGTTTGATTCGCATGTGCATAGTGAGGCCTCACCCGATTCGGAAATGAATGCTGAAAAAGCCATAGCATCCGCTAAAAAATTAGGGCTTGGCGTGATTTTTACAGAGCATGTTGATTTTGGAGAATTTGGGGACTATATGAGTGAGAGAGACCCTCATGCTACGGATTTTATCCGTGGTATGGGGGATTTTATTTGTGATTTTAAAATATATCCCGAGGCTTATAAGGCGTTGCGTAGTGAGGCTGTGTTGCTTGGGCTTGAGCTTGGTCTCACAAAAGCTTTTGTTGGGCTAAACACCAAACTTGCCGCGCAGGATTATGATTTTATAATCGGGTCGGTACACAGCGTTGATGGATTAGAGCTTTATAAGGCTTCTAATAAGCGAGAGGGTTTTATGGCTACGCAGTATGCTAAAAATTTACATGACAGTCGTGGGGTGGATGAGTGTATTGTGCGTTATTTAGAATATGCGCGTGAGATGATTGAAATAAGTGAGTTTTTTGATAGTTTTGGGCATATTGATTATGTGGCTCGGTACGCGCCTCTTGTGATTGATAAATTTAGGTATGAAAGATTTGCGGCACAGTTTGACTCTGTTTTGGGTTTGCTCGCAGAGCGCGAAATCGCGCTCGAAATAAACACGTCGAGGTTTGGTACAGGAAATTTCGTGGAGCAGGCCATGAGTGAAATTTGCGGGCGTTTTGCGCGCCTGGGCGGGCATTATTGCACCATAGGCTCAGACGCGCATGTGGCGGAGCGTGTGGGCCATTGCGTTGGTGATGCAAAGCGGATTGCAGATGAAGTCGGTTTAAAGGTCGTGCATTTTAGGGAGAGGAAAATAATTTTGTGAAGAACGGTTTTGTAAAACAGGCAGCTATATTAGCGGGAGCATCATTGTTTGTACGGCTTATGGGTTTTTTTTATCGTGTGCCTCTTACTGCTGTGCTGGGTGATGAAGGCAATGCTTTTTATGGCTCGGCGTATCAGGTGTATGCATTTGCATTAAATTTGTCGTCGGTGTTTATGATTGCGGCGGTTTCTCGTCTTACCAGCGAGAGGATTGCATTGGGTCAGTATAAAAACGCGCATAGGTTGTTTGGTACGGCGATGATGTTTTCTGTTGTTTTAGGTGTGGTTGGGTCGCTTGTGATGTTTTTTGGTGCAGATGTGATTGTCAGGGTGTTTCGCTTTCCTGAAGGCACTTTTTATGCAGTGCGAGCAGTATCGCCGGCGGTTTTTATTGTTAGTATGTTGACTGTGTTTCGCGGATATTTTCAAGGAATGAAAACAACCATGCCTACAGCTGTTTCGCAGGTCGTTGAGCAGATTTTCAATGTAGGCTTTAGCCTTTGGCTTGCATTTTTGTTTTTTGATGCGGCTGATGGATTTACTCGGAGGTATTCTGCGGCGGGTGCCACCGGCGGGACGGCGATAGCGGCATTGGCCGCACTCGTAGTTGTTGTGTTGATTTATTTGAAGGTCGCTTCAGTGTTAAAAAAGCGAGCTGATGATGACGAGAGCGAATACAAAGAAAGTCGCCGTACGCAGCTGAAAATTATCGTGCGTACGGCGTTTCCTATGGTGATTGGGTTATCCATTTTTTCGATTGCAAATATACTGGATACAGGCATGGCGAACAGCAGAATCATGGCCTCGGGAGCGTTTTCAGAAGAAGAAGTTAATGTGATGATTGGGCAGTTTCATGGCAAGTTTGTACTTCTCACTACACTGCCCGTTTCACTCTCGATGGCGTTATCCATGGCGGTGATTCCCGAAATTTCGGCTTCGCATATAACGATGGATGCAGATGCTGTAAAAGCCAAAACCAATTTAGCACTAAAACTTTCTATGATGCTGTCTGTGCCTGCGGCGGTAGGGCTTGCGGTACTTGCAGACCCTATTTTAGCGTTGCTTTTCCCTATGCATCCTGATGGAGGGTGGCTGTTGCGGTGGGGGGCGGTCAGTATTGTGTTTTTGGGTATCGTGCATGTGGTTACAGGGGTTTTGCAAGGATTGGGCCATATAAAATTGCCTGTACTTGGTGTTTTTTTTGGGGTGCTTGTAAAATTGCCGATTAATTATTATTTGATGGCTGTGCCGAACATAAATATCCTGGGTGCGGTGATTAGCACTATCGCTTGTTTTGTAGTGGCGGCAGCAATTAATTTGTTTTTTTTAAAGAAATATACAGGCATCCTGCCTGAGATTGCAGGGACTTTTGCAAAACCAATCATTGCATCGTCAGGCATGGGGTTTGTGTGTTTTTTCGTTTATCGATTGTTGCATATGGTAGCCGGAAATGCAGTAGCTACGCTGGGCGCGTTGGGCTTTGGAGGTGCTTCCTATGTAGTGTTTATGGTCTTGGTCAGAGGATTTGGGGAGCGTGAGTTGGCTTCGTTGTCTATACCTACCAAGGTACGCAGATGGTTGATTTTCAAATAGGTTTTTCTAGCGAAAACCCAAGTATGATGGCCATAAATTTTGCAGGAAAACGTGAAATATGGGCATTATATGCGTTTATTGCGTTGTTTGCACTGTGTAGTGCTTCTGCTGTTTCGCTGTTTTCTTCTTGTTGTAAAAATTCAAGATTTGATAAATTTTCGTCCATCGCGGTTCGTATTTTCATGAGCTTATAATGCAAAATTAATGCATATATGCTAATAACGAAAACGGCCAATGATACTACTCCAAATGCAGAAATCATGAATTTTCGCCTCCCAAGGTGTATACTATACCCTAATATAGACGATACTTACGGTAAAAGCGAATTAAATTCGTCAGAGAGGATGAGTCTGTGAAAAAAGAAAAAGAAAAAAAACAAAAAACTACCAACGAAACAGGTGAGCCTATTCCTGATATGGCAGTCAAAAAAACCGGAAAAAATCAAGGGTTTTAAGTGATGAAAGACTCGGATTTGTTGCAAAAACAAGCCCGAGTCTTTTTGAAAAAAATATACAACAAAAAAGTTACCAAAAGGGGGTGGATTTTCGTCAAAAAGATAGTGTTTTTAGCGCGAAATTGCTTGCTTTTTCAAGGCATATGCACTATACTAGCGTTGGATAAATTCCCCCTGAAAAAGTGCGGGAGAAAAGCGGGCTCGGTAGACAATTTAAAACTCGGTCGTAATCGCAATTCTTTGGCAATACATAATTAAAATCCTGGGGGGGTGAGAGCGGCATGAAGCCTACATTTGCACAAAGACTACGTGTTTATTTCTTAGTGTTCATGATGGCTCTCTCCAATCACGCGCCTGTACTTGCAGACGTGCTTGATTTTATTTCCGCTGACTCCGCCTATACACAAGAAATCCCTAGACAAGATCATTTGTATAGAGGAGAACTTGAAGATATTTCTGACAACGACGAGCCAAGCGCAGACGCTGACTTGGTTGACGATATCGAAGAGCAAGACGACGAAGAGCAAGACGACGAAGAGCAAGACGACGAAGAGCAAGACGACGAAGAGCAAGACGACGAAGAGCAAGACGACGAAGAGCAAGACGACGAGGAGCAAGACGACGAGGAGCAAGACGACGAGGAGCAAGACGACGAGGAGCAAGACGACGAGGAGCAAGACGACGAGGAGCAAGACGACGAAGAGCAAGACGACGAAGAGCAAGACGACGAAGAGCAAGACGACGAAGATTACAACTTACCTCCACCCGCATTCTTCGAATTTTTCGACATCAACGTAACACATGAACTCATTGAGTTCCTCCAATTCCCATCTGCAACAAGAAGAAGTGTCGCTTACGGCACTTTTGCCACCTTCGGAGATATTGATTTTCCGGAAGTTTTGCAAGCAAGAGTTATTACTCACCGCACCACAACCTCTACCCCGGCCGCGATTGGTCTTGACGCTGAAGCAATCACCAGAACTGTTTTTGTAGACTGGTTGGGAGATGGTATAGCGGGCGAACGTTTGCAAGTTGGCGATTTCACATTCTCACCCACTCGCGTCTCTCTCTACTCAGACTTCCGCACTCTCATCACAACGACATCCGCGATTAACATCCCCACCGACTCTCTGGAAGTTTTTGCACACCGCATCACAGCTTTCGACTTAGAGCATGACACACTTATCCCCGTAGATATTGCCGGTATGGCAGCCGACCAAATCGAAACCGCAGCACTCACCGCTATCACTGACGCAGATGTCACCCTCATCGCAACTGTTGCAGGACTTGGCGAAACAGAAATTGAAATTGAGTCTTGGGCAGAAATCATGGAAGAGCGTACAGCTACATCACGCACCTTCCGCCCCGTTATCGAAAACATCATCGTAACAAATGCAGACGGAAGCACTCGCCCGATGTGGTCTCTCGCACTCGAAACCCCATCACTCACCATCACACTTATCCCCGGCAACATGGTTACAGAAATCCACACAGACCTCATCACTGCAATCGAAGTTTTGGACGGCACAGACTATCTCGCACATCCCGCTTTCCTCGACACCCTAAACGTTACCATCACATCAGAAGTTGACCCCATCAATATCGCAATCACATGGGAATACGCAGAAACATCTGACGACTATGATTTCGGAGATTTTGGTGGCCAAGTAGAAAGCAGAATTTACAAAGCTACAAGCGGCGACATCGTATTCGCCAACGGCGCACCCACTATCACAGTACACATCATTACCCCCGATGTTACCGAAGCAGATGTAGAATTTATAGGCGATTTCGATTTTGCAGACGACGTGTTCTCCGTAGCCTATGATGTTGATGACATCTACAGCCTCCTCCCCCCTGAGTTAGAAATCAGAGTAACACTTCAAGGCCTCACCGAAGCACTCGACACACTCACAATCACCGCTACAAAAAATGACGCATATATAATAGGAAGAAACTCATCCCTAAATGCAACATTCGAATGGCAAGTAGAAGGCGGAAACTTCGACGCAACAAACACCGCCGACCTCCAAACATTTAATGCCGTACTCACATCCTTGCAAATCGGTAGCCTCACCATCACCACCAACATCGTAGTTACATCCATCGACGTTCTTGTCTCCGAAAAAATCTACATCATCGAAAGCTTCGAAACACCCGTTGCACAAAATCTTTCTATCGGCTCCGAGTTTGACGACATTGATTTCCCTGCGACAGTCACAGCAAATCTTTGCAACACATATACACTTAACATTCCGGTTAGCGGATGGACAATCACCGCAGGTGCATTCAGTAGCACGCAAGTTGAAACTTTCACATTTGCACCTTCATTCGATGAGGCTGTACTCGAAGCACTAAATGTAGAGTTTGGAATAGACCTCGATTTTGGAACAGCCAACTTAGTCGTAAACATAAATCTAATCCAAGTAACAAATGTGTCCGACGTAAACGCAGACCAAAACAGAATCGAAGTTTTGGACGGAACAACACTTACAGCATCCGACATCCAAAACATGTTCCCAACTGTTAACGCAACTTTCATCTTCAACGGCGAAACAATTTCCGACACCATAAACGTTACATGGCAAACAGGTGGAATAGCTAACACATCCGGACTCCCGACCGGCGGATGGCAAATCCCAAGCACCCAAACATTCGTTGCCGTTTTCGAAAATTCAAACATCTACGACCTCACCTCAGCTACCATGCCTACCATCACCGTACTACACATCATCCCGGAAATGAACATTACAAACGCTACACTCGCATATGGTCAAGATGAGATGACTGTCCCCTTCGGCACACAAACCATCACCCTCCCCTCTGCCATAAACTTGGTAGTCGAAATCCTTAGCCCACTTGGTACCTTCGGCACAGAAAACTTTATCGCAAACCAAGCGCAAAATAGTTCCTATGTAATAGGAAGAAACTCATTCCAAAATAATTTCACCTTCGAGTGGCAAGGTGCATTTGACCCCACAATCGTTTCCCCCCAAACACAAATATTCACGGCTACCCTTATTGATACCACTGGCATCCAAGGCTCAAACCTTCTTCCCATTATCACACTGGAAGTTACCGAGCCAAGATTCGTAGTCACCTCCATCACCCACATCGATGGGTCTGCAAATCTCAACCGCGATGACTATGTGTTTGGCACTCGCTTCGCTGACATCGCTGACATGCCAGCTCTAACTGCGACAGTACAAACATGGACCACCATTGACTACGAAGACGAACACGTTGACACATTCACCGTGACCATCCCCGCTGATATGATTTCTTGGGCAGATGTAAACGGACTGGAAGCAACTCCTATTTCCATCTACCCAAGCGGAACATTCCTCTTCATCGCCAACACAACCTGGACACCCATTCAGTTGCAAACGATAGTTGGCATGGGTGACCATGAAGTGACAATCGGGGCAGTAGTAGCGCCAACAGTGACAGTAGTAATAGAAGCGCCAAGATATGTAGTGACCTCGATTCGCCATGTTGGAACGCTTGAAACAAATATAAATGA
>WRGY01000093.1 GCA_009786925.1 Defluviitaleaceae bacterium
TATTTTGCTACCATATCATGGATTAGCTGTGGTGCGATGTTGCCGATGGTAGAAATAACACCCGCTCCGCCAAGGCTGAGGATGGGCAGGATGTAGTCATCGTTACCACTGTAGATGGCAAAATCCTCGCCACAACGTTCTGCGATTTCTGCCACTTGTCCAAAGTCGCCGCTGGCTTCTTTTACCGCAACGATGTTGGGAATTTTGCTAAGTTCGTACATGGTTTTTGGCAAAATATTAACTGCTGTGCGTCCTTGGATATTGTATACGATGATGGGCAAATCCACTGTGGCGGCCACTTTTGTGTAATGCGCAATAAGCCCACGCTGTGAGGGCTTATTATAATATGGCGCGACAAACATAAGCGCGTCTGCACCTGCGTCGCGGCAGGCTTTGCCCAATGCGCAACAGGCATAAGTATCATTTCCTCCTGCCCCTGCCACTACAGGAACCTTTCTGTCCGCCGCCTTTGCCGTGGACACTGCCACACGCACGACCTCTGCATGTTCTTCCAGAGACAGAGTGGACGCTTCGCCCGTGGTACCGCACGCAACAAGCGCGTCTGCTCCATTGTTTACTTGAAACTGTATAAGCTTTTCATATGCAGTAAAGTTGATTTTCCCCGTGTCATAAAATGGTGTGCAAATTGCAGTCCCTAAACCGTTAAAAATAGGCATAAAAAACCCCCGCTAATTAAAGTATAATTATGATACTTTAATTTTGGGGGTTTTACAATATATATTTACTAATAAGAAAAGCTGACAGTAAGAACGTGAGCCAAGGGTTCGTGAGCAAAATCCCCGACTGTACTCAAAACACCGTCACTCGCAAAGCGTGAGACAAATATAACGGCATCGGTGTCACCTGATATATTTACAGCTTCGTGCATAGGCCCGTGCATCCTCGCATTTATATTTTCTCCAATAGCGGTGGTAGCACGACCGGAGGCGGCAGACCCTCCTTCGTGTATAGTCACAATCCAGTCAAGCGTGTTACCGTCTTTGTTTTCGGTGATAACAACGGCAATCTTGCCGTCCAGGGGTCTGTCTATGCCCAACATACTAAAACCTAACGCAGTATCGGTTATTATCCCGTACTCATAAACTTCGAGTCTTATGCCAACCTCTGTAAACGGCTCCGTTGTGTTAAACTCAAAAAGCAAGACTTGATGACCATGTGTCGATATAAGCTCCATAATTTGTTGTTGCTCGGCAGTAATCGTCATCGGCATAATTTGATTTTTTGGCTCATCTGCACCACATGCTGTCATAGACAAGCTTACAATGATAAGGAGCAGAAAATTGGTCGATATACGCATTTTTTTACTCCTCGAACAGTACTCGTGCAAACATGTCTGCATCAAATGGTTGTAAATCGTCAATACCCTCGCCGACAGTAATAAATCTCACAGGTATATCCAGCTCGTTTTTGATTGAGACAACAATCCCGCCTTTAGTTGTCCCATCCAATTTTGTCAAAATAATACCGGTGATGTCCGCCACCTCGCGGAATAACTTGGCCTGTTGCAGTGCATTTTGCCCGGTAGTGGCATCCAGTACAAGAAAAACCTCACGCTGTGCTTCGGGGAATTTATCAGACACGATGCGATTAATCTTGCGGAGTTCTTCCATCAGATTTTTTTTGTTATGAAGCCGTCCCGCTGTATCGCAGATTAATAAATCCACACCTCTGGCCTTTGCCGCCGCAGTCGCATCGAATACTACCGCCGCAGGGTCGGAGTTTTCTGCCTGGCGTACCATCGTTACGCCTGCACGGTCGCACCACACACCGAGCTGGTCGATGGCCGCCGCACGAAAGGTGTCTGCCGCCGCTACCAGCACGGATTTTCCTTGGGATTTATACCATTTTACTAATTTGCCCACAGTTGTGGTCTTGCCCACGCCATTTACTCCGATAATCAACAATACGGCGGGAGACGTTAGGTCAAATGGCTCTATATCGGCAGTTAGAGTGGCAGAAATTTCTTCTGCGAGCATCTTTTTTACATCTTCGCCGTCCTTTGTGTTTTCTAGCTTCACACGCTCACGCAGTTTGTTTAAAATTTCTATAGTAGTCTCTACGCCCATGTCTGCCATGATTAGGGCTTCTTCCAACTCCTCAAAAAGCTCTTCGTCTACAGCACGAAATGCGGCAAATACTTGGTTTACTCCACCCATGATATTTTCTCGCGTTTTTGACAATCCGTTTTTTATTTTTGAGAATAAATCCATCTCAACACTCCTATCTATCCGTAGATGTTTTGGTCTGAACCGCTCAAGCCCCCTTAAAACGCGCTTCGGACACTCTTTAAATTATAATCCCGTCGCGTATTTACTGCAAGTCGCATATACTGTAGAATGTCAAAAACAAACCAGAGGTGGAACATGACAAAAAACGTTTTAGTTATTTTTGGGGGCGTATCTCCCGAGCATGATATATCACGCAAAAGTGTGACATCAGTAGTACATGCACTAAATGGCCATACCATTATACCCGTGTATATCACACGAGAGGGCAAATGGCTGATGTACGACGGAAAACTAGACAATATAGCGGGGATTAACTGGGAAAAATTCGGCACACCTGCGATTTTGAGTCCCGATAGGTTTAACCGCGGGTTGTTGCGTATTGTTTCTGAAAAGGTCAAGGTAGTGCCTGTAGATGTTGTTTTTCCTGTCCTGCATGGGCCAAATGGTGAGGACGGTACTATACAGGGGCTTTGTGAATTGGCCGGGATTCCGTATGTGGGTTGTAATGTCGCCGCGTCGGCAATTGCTATGGATAAGGCATTGATGAAGCTCGCCGCTAAGGGGCTAAAAATTCCACAAGCTGATTATCTGGTATTTGGTGCAGACGAAGTCAGGGCAGATATAAAAGAAGTGATGAAAAAAATCCGATACAAAATCGGTTATCCATGTTTTGTAAAGCCCACTGTGGGTGGCTCATCCATTGGTATTTTTAAGGTCGCGGATAAAAAGGCTTTGCCCGACGCGCTGGATGCCGCACTAGAATTTTCTTCTCGTGTGGTGGTAGAAAAGGCTGTAGAAGGCCGCGAAGTGGAGGTCGGCGTACTTGGAGCGGGCATTGACACGAGTGCTTCTGTTGTAGGCGAGGTGCTGAGTGCTAATGAGTTTTATGACTACGAGGCAAAGTACGAAAACGCGGAGTCTAAAACCATAGTCCCTGCTGATTTGCCCGAAGAGACTGTAGCGCAGTTGCAAAAATATGCGATAGATATTTTCCGTGCAATCGGTGGTAGTGGTATGTCTCGCGTGGATTTTTTTGTCACAGCTGACGGCAAAATTTTATTTAACGAAATAAATACAGTCCCCGGATTTACATCCATAAGCATGTACGCGGATATGTGGAAAGCCAGCGGGTTGCCATGGGATAAACTAATCAGCCGACTAATAGAAATCGCACTGGAAAACCACGCATGAGTGGTGAACGCCCTATAGGGGTATTCGATTCGGGCATTGGCGGACTTACGGTTGTACAAGAAATACGGCGGCTGATGCCGGGCGAAAGTATAATATATGTAGGTGACACAGCCCGAGCCCCTTATGGTGGCAAAGATGCGGAAACACTGATAAGCCATGGGCGAGAAATAATAAAATTTCTCATAAGCAAGGATGTAAAAGCTGTTGTAATGGCGTGTGGCACAAGCTCGTCAACGTCATATGAAATTCTACAAAAAGAGTTCAATATAACCATAATAGACACGATACGCCCTGCGGTGTCAGAGCTTGTGCGGATGGCACAACTGCAAAAAATAAAACCCGTTTTTACAGCCACATCGGCGACAATAAAAAGCGGGCTTTTTGCGCGATTGTTTTCAGAAAAATGCAAGGATGTGGAGCTTGTTTCTCGTGCATGTCCGCTTTTCGCGCCTATGGTAGAGGCGGGGCTTTCTACGGACAATCCACTCTTGCAGTTTGCCGCGGACAATTATCTTTCGGACTTGCGTGGCAAAGTGGATACGCTTGTGTTGGGCTGTACACATTACCCGCTTGTGCAAGGCGCACTCGTCCGTACATTGGGCGAAATCACATTTATCAATCCCGCTACAGCCACAGCTATAGCAACCAAAGATGCCATAACACCTTCGCGTGATAAAAAAGCGGATATTGTTTACTATACCAGCGGCGATACCGAAAGTTTTTCTGAGCTTGCAAGGATTGTTTTGAAGGATTATTCCCTGACCTGTTCCAAGCAAAGCAGAATAACATCCTTCATTGCGGGGTTAAAATGAAATGCTTGCCGCAAGCCCCTTACATATCCAAGCAAATCCCCGCGGTCGCGTGCCTCGTAGGCATTGCCCGCATGGAATATATACTCGCCTATGATGGTGGGGGTATCGGTGGTGCCGTCCTCGTATCGTGCCAAGCTCTGTAGCATATACTTATGAGCCAATCGCACAGCAACCTCATGGATGTCTACGGCGGCGGTGTAGTCGCGGCTTTCTGCCATGCGAGTGAGAGCCAATGCGGCTACCAATGCGATTAGCTTTGGCTCGGCGCATTCGTTGTTCACAAGCTCTTCGCAGATTGTAATGATTTCAGGAGGGCTTGAGGTGCTTGCATAGCTTGTTATTATGCCTGCGGCGTTCTCCGGGTCGCCTGCCCTTGTGCAGTCCTCCAACAACCGACCCAAATAAAATGGGCTACCCCTTAGCGTATCGCTATCCACGGGCAAGACGACCTCTATATCCACGTCCATTTTTTTGTTTTTATATAACAAGAAAGCCTCAAAAGCCTGTAGAGAAGCCTTTGCCGCCTCTATATGAAGCTCCATCTTTGAATGCGCATTTGCCTCCAGCGACAGTACACGCAACATTCCATGATGTGTAACTTTTAGCTCATTGATATACTCGCGGGCGACGGCGGCGACCTTTTCGAAATCCTGTTGCAGATGGTGGTACTCGACAAGACCGCATTTGAAAACGTGGTAGTACAGCTCTTTATGGTTTTTGCCTGTTGTTTCCAGCCCGAGATTTATATATTTTATTACCTCATCGTTGCTTACACCAAAATACTCGCGGATTATATGATAAATAGTACGCAAATCCGATGGGTCTTCTTGATGCATTTCTAACAACGCGCTTATATTACGCTCGTGTTTGGCTTTTTTGTTTGCCTCACCTTCTTCGCCTTGGCGGTAGTAGCCATAGTGGTCGGCGATGGTGTCGAGGTTTTTCATGGGATGGTGATATGGGATTTGCTCATGAATTTTGCCGACAAAGCGTGCTTTTTCGCTGCGCTTGTAGAGCCTTATGGGGCGTGTGTACGAAAACTTGTTTTCTTCGAGGATGTTTCGCCAGCGATAGTTTGCGCATCCAAAATCTTTATACTCTCCGGTGGCAAAAAACGCGATGAGGTCACTCACGTCGGTAAAAACCTCGTCCGCGTCCACATACATATACCACTCGCCCGTAGCTATATCCAGTGTTTGGTTGCGCGCCCATGCAAAATCGCCGCGCCACTCGATTTCGTGGACATGGGATGTGAATTTTTTTGCAATATTAACAGTCTCGTCCGTAGAGCCTGTGTCAAAAACAATCAGCTCGCAGTCGAGACTGTCGAGGATTGGTTTCATGCTCTCAAGACAGTTTTGCAAATGCTTTTCTTCGTTTTTTACAATCATTCCGATAGATAAAGTAATCATAATTATTTCCCCACACAAAACTCGGCAAAAATACGCTCCACAATATCGTCGCCTATCTCTACGCCAAGAATTTCGCCTAAATTTATATATGCCGCCTTTAGCGGTACAGAAATCAAATCCTCGGGTGTACCGCTATGGCAGTCGGTTTTTGCTTTTATAATATTTTCGATGGCTTGCTCCAGCAGGATTTTGTGTCGCTCGCGTGTGATGATGTCTGCCTCGCTATTGTCGGTTGTTACTTCTCCCGAAAAAAACATCCTTCTGATTTCGGAATATAATTGCTCCAAGCCTTCATGTGTCTTTGCAGAAATCGCAATGGTATGTTTGCTTTCGAAATGCAGTGCTCTGTTTGTCAGGTCGGATTTGTTCATTAAAACAATCATTTTTTTGTCGTAGTTGTTTATTATTTCTTCATCGTCGGGAGTGATTCCACTTTGTGCATCTGCCACAAAGAGTATGAGTTCGCTATCGCTTGCGGCTTCACGGGTTTTTTCTATGCCGATTTTTTCTACAGGGTCGTCAGTTTCGCGCAGACCTGCTGTATCTATTATTACTAGAGGCACGTCGTTTATACGTATTTCTTCCGTAAGGATGTCTCTGGTTGTGCCGGCAGTCTCGTGGACTATTGCGCGGTTTTCGTGGAGCATGGCGTTGATTAGTGTAGATTTACCTACGTTCGGGCGGCCTATGATGGCTGTACGTATGCCCTCTTTTATTATTCGACCTGTGTCGGATGTTTTTTTTAGATTTTGCAGGTCGGTGATTAGTTCATTGATTTCTGACAAAATTTCGCCTATGTTTTTCGCTTCATCCTCATGTTCCGGGTAGTCAATGCTTAGCTCTATGCCTGCGAGCCATGATAGAATTTTGTCACGCATTTTTTCGATTCTCTGAGAAAGCCCACCGCCGAGTTGTCTCAATGCGGCACGGCGAGCCGCTGTGTTCTTTGCAGAAATCAAATCCATCACAGCCTCTGCCTGTGAAAGATTTAGCCGCCCATTCATAAAAGCTCGCTTTGTAAACTCGCCCGGTTCTGCAAGCCGCGCCCCTGCATCCAACAGTGCGGAAAGCACTTCGTTAAGCACAAAAGTCCCGCCATGCGCATAGATTTCTACGCTGTCCTCTCGTGTGAAGGAGCGGGGTCCCTTCATATAACAGAGCATAACTTCATCTATAATGTCACCGTCTCTGTGTATGTTACCGTAGCACATAACATGCGACACAAAGCCTTTTTTTGGGGGCGTGAAAACCTTTACCATTAACGACAAAACTCCCGCTCCGGAGAGCCGTATAATGCCAACAGCCCCCTGCCCATGAGCGGTGGCTATTGCAGCTATGACATCATTTTCAATCACCATACCCTTTACTTGGGTGCGATTACAACATATCTGAAAGGCTCATTGCCCTCGCTAAACGTGCGTACCTGTTTATCATGTTGCAAAATCGTGTGGATAACATGACGCTCAAAACGTGTCATCGGTTCAAGTTTAACATTCTGACGTTTTTCTTTTACTTTGCGAGCGATGGTGCGTGATAGACCCTCAAGGGTGTCACGGCGACGGCGGCGATAATTTTCTGTGTCAATGACCACTCCCATTTGCAAATCGCCATAGCGTCCTACCGCGAGGTTCGTTATATATTGCAACGCATCCAGGGTTTGGCCGCGCTTTCCGATTAGTATACCCATGTTTTCGCCTGTGAGATTTACATATAGATGCTTGTCCCGTTGGTTTACTTCCATTTTTACGTTAAGACCCATCGCAAGGGTAATTTCGCGTATAAAGTTTTTTACTGCTTGCTCGGGTTTGGGTTTTAGCTCCACACGTACCTTTGCGGGGCGTGAGCCAATGCCTAAAAAACCGCCTGAGCCTTCGTCGAGTACTGTGATTAGGGCTTGGTCTTTTGTGATGTCCAGGATTTTGAGTGCTTCGTCGGTGGCCTCTTCTACGGTTTTTGCCAATCTCTCAATGCTGTCGGTTTTATTCTCGTCCATCAATAACTCCCCTTTAAAATTATTTCCTTTTTTTTGCAGGCACCACGTCCACCACTGCTTCGGGTGGTTTAGCAAACGGCATACGGATAGGTGTGCCGGATTTTTTTAATAATATAATGTCTTGTATGATTTGGAAAAGTTGTCCCGTTATCCAGAATACACCCACTGCCGCAACAAGCCCCACGGTGAAAAACGCCATCATCACGGGCATCACGAATAACATCATTTTTTGTGTAAGCACGGCGCGTTCATCGGCATTTGGGTCAAAGGTGCGCTGTTGCATCAGCCACGAAGAAACAAACATGGAAATCCCTGTGATAATAGGAATCAAAATGCCCGGCAATCCCCAGCCGCTCGGCTCTACAACGCTTATGCCAAAAAATGTTTCTATCCTAACAAGATTACTTATGAGGTGTTGTACATACTCCAGCTGTGCGGGGTCGGTAATGTTTGCGTAGACGAGTTCCCAGTCTGTAGGTGTGAAGCGGTTAATCACTCGTGCAAGGTGGTCAGGCCAGCCCATGATAATCACGTCGTTGCCGATATAATCTATGGCGGCACGGACATCTTGCTCCGTACCTGTATACCAAAGGCCGCGATGCTGTAGCCAGTTTGAAACAGCGTTTAGATTTTCTGCCCATGCCTCGGGTACAATGCGGTCATAGCCAGTGATGCGACCCTCTGCAAGATTTTGAATAAGACCGGGGGGTTCACCGGCAGGGTTAACAAGCCCCGGTATGAGTAGAAGTTGCTCTGCAAGATATTCATACATTTCGCGTAGGCGTGTGATGTAAAGCGAAGCTTGGCGCATTACGATGTTAAGTCCGATAAAAAGCGGAAATTGTATAAGCATGGGCAAACAACCCGAGAGTGGGTTTGCGCCATGTTTCGAAAGTAGAGCGCTTTGCTCCTGCTGTGATTTTTTCATGATTTCCGGGTCTTTTGAATTGCCGTATTTATCTTTGATTTTTTTTAACTCAGGTTGTAGCTCTCTCATCTTAATCATAGATTTTTGGCTCTTTAGCCCAAGCGGGAGGATGAGAAAACGGAAAATAATCGTCATCAAAATAATGGCGATACCCAGCGAATTTGTGGGTCCTATGCGATAAACAAGGTCAAAAATAAAATTAACAAGAAAACCAAATGCGCGGGCGATAGGCCCCATGATTGCACCGGGCGGTGACTCTACGAGCCTGGCCGCTAAAATTGCAGTAGAAAAGTCAAACAAAAAATAACCTCCATATTCACGGTACGGGGTCATACCCGCCCTTGCTGAAGGGCTGACAACGCAAAAGCCGTTTTAGCCCCAGCCAAAATCCCTTAGCCGCGCCGTATCGTAGTACTGCTTCGTGCATATATTCAGAGCAAGTCGGAAAAAATCGGCATCTCTGCCCCAAGGCGGGTGAGATAAAACGTTTATAAAAACGTAATGTCGCAAGCAAAAATCGCGCAACCACCTCAAAGCACCCCCAAGCGCGAAAACAACTGCGAAAGCGACCCGCTTACTATTGCAAACGAGCCGACTCGGGGGAGAGTACCTGCAGGGGAGCGGGCAATGACGACAAGGTCATAGCCCTCCGAATTTGTATCCGAGGCTTGTACAAAAGTGAGGCGACATGCCTCTTTTACAAGGCGTTTTATGCGGTTGCGTACCACTGCGTTGCCTACCTTTTTGCTTACAGAAAGCCCCAGTCTGTTTTCCCCTAGTTCATTTTTTGCGGCATATACCACAAACAGTGGATTTGCCGCACTTTTTTTTCTGCCATATACACGCTTAAAATCTTGCTTTTTTTTAATCGAACTCAAAGGACTACGCACTTAGTATCGTTCTGCCTTTTTTGCGTCGTCTTTGTAATACCTTGCGGCCGTTTGAACTGCTCATACGTTTGCGGAAGCCGTGTTCTTTGCTGCGTTGACGCTTTTTTGGTTGGAATGTTCTTTTCATATATATCACCTCACCGAAGCACGCGCCTTCTGCACGCCTTATAATCTTTGGACATTGTCCTAACATTTGTCATTATTACGTAGGAGACATTATACGCATTTTGACAAAGACAGTCAACGCCTTCATTGACAAAACCTTATAAAAGTGCAAAAATGCAGGTGAAATTTAGCATGGGGAGTAGTGTATATGATAGTAATAATCCGTTCTGATGCTTCGCAAGAAAAAATCGAGCATCTTAAAAAATGGCTTACGGATAAGGAGCTGATTGTCCGTGAGTTCCAAGGGCAGGAACAATGCGTGCTTGGGCTAATAGGCAACACAAACTGTGTAGACAAAGACATGTTAAAAAGTTTGGATATTGTAGAATCTGTTTCGGATATGACAGAAACTTTTAAGGCAAGCAACAGAAAAATGCATCCCGATGACTCTGTTGTAAAAATGCCGTTTTCGCATGGGGGGTCATCCATAGGTGGTGGCAACTTTGCGGTAATGGCGGGGCCTTGTTCTGTAGAAAGCCGCGAGCAGATTCTTTTTATTGCAGAAGAAATCAAAGCCGCAGGTGCTAACTTTATCCGTGGCGGCGCATTTAAGCCACGTACATCGCCATATGATTTTCAGGGTATGGGTGCGGACGGCTTGGGACTTTTGGTCGAAGCAAGGAAGGCAACGGGGCTTCCCATTGTTACAGAGCTGATGGATTTACGTGACATAGATTTGTTCATGGAAAAAGAAGTGGATGTAATCCAAATAGGTGCGCGCAATACACAAAATTATGATTTGCTAAAAGAACTGGGTCGTATGAAAGCCCCGATTCTTTTGAAGCGTGGGCTTGCGGGTACAATAAAAGAGCTGCTCATGAGTGCCGAATACATCATGGCAAGCGGAAACGAGAATGTAATACTCTGCGAACGTGGAATACGCACATACGAGCATGACTATACCCGAAACACTTTGGACTTGTCCGCTGTGCCTGTCTTAAAAAAACTCACACATCTGCCTGTTATCGTAGACCCGAGCCATGGTACGGGTCGGGCAGATTTGGTGGAGTCGATGGCTTTGGCGGCGATTGCGGCAGGGGCAGACGGTATTATGATAGAGGTGCATAATGACCCCAAAAACGCACTCTCTGACGGGCCGCAGTCACTCACGCCCCCACAATTTAGCGAACTTTCTGAAAAAATATTTGCACTGCGGGAGGTTGTGAAGCCGTGGTACGTGTAGACGGCGTGGAGTGTGTGGGCATCGTTGGGCTTGGGCTAATCGGCGGGTCGGTTGCAAAGGCGTATAAGCGTGTGGCGGGGATTAAAGTACTCGGAACGGATAAGGATAAATCCATAGTAGACTTTGCACAGCTTGCAGAGGCAATAGATGGCGAGTTGACCGACGCGGATTTGAAAAACTGCGACGTTATTTTGCTTGCTGTTTTTCCGCAATCTGTCATTGAGTGGGTGCAATCTAAGGCACATCTGCTCGGTGGTACGACAGTAATCGACTGTGCGGGTACGAAGGGGCGTATTTGTAAGACGCTTTTTCCGATTGCAAAAGAAAATAATTTTTTGTTTGTAGGCGGGCATCCGATGGCGGGCTTGCATCGCTCCGGTTTTAAGTATAGCCGAGAGGATTTGTTTGATGGTGAGCCGATGGTGATTGTGCCGCCGACACATGATGATATTAGGATTTTTGAAGATATAAAGACCCTGCTCGCGCCTGTCGGCTTTGGGCGATTGTCTGTTACTACCGCTGATGAACATGACAAAATCATCGCCTTTGCATCACAGATGCCGCATGTTATTTCCAATGCATTTGTAAAAAGCCCCACTGCACCGCGACACAAGGGATATTCTGCGGGTAGTTATAGGGATATGTCTCGCGTGGCACAGCTCGACCCTAATATGTGGACGGAGCTTTTTTTGGAAAATAAGGAGTTTTTGCTACAAGAGTTTGAGCATTTTTTATATGCGATTGGCGAATACAAAAAAGCGTTGATACACGATGACGGAGAAAAACTGCGAAGGCTGCTGGCGATGGGCAGCAATATAAAACGGGAGGTTGACGGCCCATGAGCAAAATCATCATCGAGTCGGGCGTGCTAAAAAATATAGGTGAGATGGCTAAAGAAAATTTTGCAAATGTAAAAACATTTGCGGTTGTTTCGGATGACAATGTTGCACCTCTATATGGCAAGGCCGTGGCTGATGCTTTGGCGGATGCGGGATTTGGGGTGATTTCGTATACAATAAAAGCGGGCGAAAAATCAAAAAACATGGTGCAGTACGCAAAAATCCAAAACCACTTGGCAGAAAGCAAAATGACACGCAGTGATGCAATTGTCGCGCTGGGCGGTGGTGTGGTGGGTGACTTGGCAGGGTTTGTGGCGGCTACATATTTGCGCGGGGTGGAGTTTGTACAAGTGCCTACCACTTTGCTCGCAATGGTAGATTCTTCCGTAGGCGGAAAAACAGCTATCGACATCCCTGCGGGAAAAAATCTCGTAGGGGCTTTTCACCAGCCAAAAATGGTGGTTTGTGACCCATTGACACTTAATACATTGCCCACTGAGATTTTTAGCAGTGGATATGCCGAGGTCATAAAGCATGGCATGATAAAAAGTAAAAAACTACTCAAAATGCTCGCAGGCAAGGAATTTGACATCAAGCTTTCTGACATAATCGAAGAAAACATAAATATAAAACGCGATATTGTGAGCCGCGACGAGTTTGATACAGGAGAGCGACAACTATTAAACTTTGGCCATACCGTAGGACATGCTATCGAAAAACTAAGCAAATACAAAATTTTACACGGTCGTGCGGTAGCGATTGGTATGTATATCATGACAAAAGCGGCGGTAAAAAAAGGCGTTTGTGATGCAGAATGCTTGGAGGTATTGGACAGTCTTTTATGCGAATATGGTTTGCCCGACAAAGCAAACTATAAACCAAAAGAATTATACGAAGCCGCACTCGGCGACAAAAAGCGCATGGGCGATACAATCACAGAAATCATCCCGCGTGAGGTTGGATTTTGCGAATTGCAAAAAATGCCTGTGGAGGAGCTTTTGGAGTGGATTACAATGGGGGTGAGCGAATGACGGTAAAAATATCTCCCGGTAGGATATGTGGAGAAGTGTGGGCAATTCCCTCAAAGAGCCACTTGCACCGCTTGTTGATTTATGCGGCATTAGCGGATAATCCGACTGTTATTTCTTGTGCAGATACCGGCGCGGAAGATATTGTTGCTACCATTGATTGTCTTTCTGCACTGGGTGCGAAAATAACGGCAAAACCGGATGGTTTTTTTGTCGAACCCATAGATAGTTTGCCAAGTGGCGTAGTGACATTGCCATGTTGCGAAAGTGGCTCTACGTTGAGGTTTTTGTTGCCGGTCGTCGCCGCGTTGGGGGTGCGTGCCGTGTTTGAAATGAAGGGGAGGCTTGCAGAGCGGCCTCTCGCGCCTTTGGATGCGCAATTGCAAAAGAATGGCGTTAGGATTTGGCGCGGGGACGGAGTTTTGCACTGTGAAGGGCAGCTTATGTCGGGGGCATATTATCTCCCCGGTGATGTTTCTTCCCAGTATGTAACAGGACTTTTGATGGCGTTGCCGCTTTTGCATGACGCGAGTACACTCGCAGTTTCTACACCCATAGAGTCGGCAGATTATATCGAAATAACGCAAAAAGCCGCTTTGGAGTTTGGGGTGACATCCGTAGCTGTTAACTCGGGGGATAAAGTAGAATACATCATTTCGCCCGCCGATTTTAAAAGTCCAAGGAATGTCATAGCCGAAGGGGATTGGTCCAACAGTGCGTTTTGGCTATGCGCGGGCGCGATGCCAAGCGGTGACATCATTATGAGTGGCTTAACAAAAGACAGCACTCAAGGCGACCGTAAAATAGCAGATATTTTAAAAAATATGGGAGCCTCAATCACCTTCGAAAACGACAGGATAAATGTAAAAGAATGCAGTCGTGTATTAGAAGAAATAGATGGTGCGGCTATCCCCGACCTGATTCCTGTCTTGGCGGCGGTGGCGGCGGTGGGCGAAGGTGTCACAATATTTAAAAATGCTGCACGCCTCCGTATAAAAGAATCCGACAGACTTAATTCTACCGCCGACACCCTTTCCAAGCTCGGTGCGGATATAAAGGAAACATCCGACGGTCTGGTCGTAAGCGGCAAAAAATCATTGACGGGTGGCGAGGTGGATGCACATAGCGACCACAGAATCGCAATGATGGCGGCAATCGCAAGTACGGCCTGTACAACCCCTGTAGTGATTAGCAATGCGCAAGCGGTCAACAAATCCTATCCCGCTTTTTGGGATGATTTGCGGTCATTAGGTAAAGACGTGGAGGTCTTATAATGGCAAGCACATTTAAAAATCGCCTTACCGTTTCTATTTTTGGGCAGTCGCACGGTGCGGCTATCGGGGTCACTCTCGACGGCATACCTGCGGGTGAAGAAATTGATTTTGCGCAATTGCATACATTTTTGCAACGCCGTGCGCCGGGAAATTCTCCATGGTCTACCCCACGAAAAGAAGCCGACGAGCCGGAATTTTTATCAGGATTTGCCGACAGAAGCGACGGCAAGATTACATGCGGTGCGCCAATCACCGCCATGATTAGAAATACAAATACACGCCCTGCGGATTATGCAAACACTCTCACTACCCCACGTCCCGGCCATGCAGACTACACTGCTTTTGTAAAACATGGTGGATTTGCCGACCTTTCGGGCGGGGGACATTTTTCGGGCAGACTAACCGCCCCCCTATGTATCGCAGGTGGAATTTGTTTGCAGGTGCTAAAGCGGCGCGGGATTAGCATACACGCACGCATTGTTTCTATGGGAGAGGTCAAAGAGAACGACTCCGTAGGCGGCATAATAGAATGCACGGCAGAAGGGGTACCCGCAGGACTTGGCGACCCGATGTTCGATGGCATGGAAAACAAAATCGCGCAGTTAGTCTTTGCCATCCCCGCAGTAAAGGGGATTGAGTTTGGTGCGGGATTTTCTGCCGCCGCCATGTATGGCAGCGAAAATAACGACCCTTTCATAGTAAAAGAAGGAAAAATTCTGACAACAACAAATCACCATGGCGGCATCCTTGGCGGCATTACATCAGGTATGCCAATCGTTTTTCGTGCCGCAGTCAAGCCTACTCCTTCCATTGCACAGCCACAGCAATCCGTAAACCTCATGACAATGTCACCCGAAACACTAACCGTCAACGGTCGTCATGACCCATGCATTGTACCGCGTGCCGTACCTTGCTTCGAAGCCGCTATGGCCATTGCCGTGTTGGATGCTTTTGTATAGGGAGTAATTGCAGTGTAAGCCAAGCACTATGCGGGTTTGAGCGGTTCAGACCAAAACATCTACGGCGACCTCTAAAGCGAAAGTAATTTTTTGAGTGCTGTTACATTCGTGCTATAATCACCGTAGTAGTAAGCATAGTTTTCATTCCTATGTAGATATGCTATACTCAAAAAATGTCTAGGGCGTGTTGTCGGTTAGTGGCAACACGCCCTAGAGCGGATTAAACAAGAAACGGAGAAAAATTATGGCAATAAGAAATATCGCAATAATAGCCCATGTAGACCATGGAAAAACCACCCTTGTGGACCAGTTGCTGTGGCAAAGCGGTGCCTTTCGCGAAAACCAGCATGTCGCCGAGCGAGTGATGGACTCGGGAGATATAGAGCGCGAGCGTGGAATTACTATTTTGGCAAAAAATACATCTGTGCAGTATGAAGGCACAAAAATCAATATAATAGATACGCCCGGTCATGCCGACTTTGGTGGTGAGGTGGAGCGGGTCCTAAAAATGGTTGATGGCGTAGTTTTGGTTGTGGACGCATTCGAAGGCCCCATGCCCCAGACAAAATTTGTGCTAAAAAACGCCCTTGACCTCGACCTTCCCATAGTTTGCTGTGTAAACAAAATAGACCGTCCCGAGGCTCGCCCCGATGAAGTGGTTGACGAAGTCCTTGAGCTTTTTATGGAGTTGGAGGCATCCGAGGCGCAGTTGGATTCCCCATTCATATACGCCAGTGCAAAAAAGGGTTGGGCATCAAAACAAGCCACAGACGAAGGCCGCGGAATGAAGCCACTCTTCGAAGCACTTATCGAGTACATCCCTGCGCCAATAGGAGACCCCGCCGCCTCCACAAAAGCCCTCATCTACAATATAGACTACAGCAGCTATTTGGGAAGAATCGGAATAGGCCGTGTGGTTAACGGCACGACAAGAATCGGCGACACTCTCACCATAGTAAATATCCACGAACCCGAAGAAAAAAAATCTGTCAAGATTTCTAAATTATATGTATTTTCGGGTCTCGACCGTGAAGAAGTAACCGAAGCCTCCGTAGGCTCTATCATAGCCATCTCAGGTATACCGGAAATAAAAATCGGTGACACCCTATGCGGCGCAGCCGACCCTACTCCTCTGCCATTTAGTAAAATCTCTGAGCCGACCCTTTCTATGAACTTTATGGTAAACGATAGTCCCTTTGCAGGAAAAGAAGGTAAATACCTGACTTCGCGCCAAATACGCGAACGCCTGTACCGTGAGCTTAACACCGACGTTTCGCTACGTGTAGAGGATACCGAAAGCACCGAGGTGTTCAAAATATCAGGCCGTGGGGAGCTTCACCTTTCCATTTTGATAGAAACAATGCGCCGCGAAGGTTACGAGTTTCAAGTCTCAAAACCCACAGTTCTGTTTAAAGAAATCGACGGAAAACTCCACGAGCCTCTGGAATCTGTAACAATAGATGTCCCCGAGGAGTTTACAGGTGTAGTAATCCAAAAGCTTGGCAGTCGCCGTGGCGAAATGTTGAATATGGCAGCCTCAAAAGGCGGCTACACGCGCCTTGATTTCTCCATCCCTGCTCGTGGCCTCATCGGCTACCGCAGTGAGTTCCTCACCGACACAAAAGGTAATGGCATAATAAACACACTATTCGATGGTTACGCGCCCTACAAAGGCGACATCCCGGAACGCCCGCAAGGTTCGTTGATTTCCTTCGAAACAGGCAAGGCAGTCCCCTATGGAATGTACAATGCCCAAGAGCGCGGAAGCCTCTTTGTAGTCCCCGGCACACAAGTATATACAGGCATGGTAGTAGGCCGAAACGCTCGTAGCGGCGACATGGAAGTAAATATATGCAAACAGAAAAAACTTTTGAACGTCCGTGCCGCAGGCAAAGACGAAGCCCTTCGCCTTGTTCCCGCAGAAGTCCTCTCTCTCGAACAATGCCTTGAGTTCATCACAGAGGACGAGCTTGTAGAGGTGACACCGGAAAATCTTCGCATCCGCAAAAAAATACTCGACTCCGGTATGCGCCAGCGCACCGCCAAAGCAAAAGGTTGATACAGCTACCTTAGGTTGGTCTCGGTTAATGCAGTGTGCATGATTTGATTGATTTGCGTTTGTGACAGAACTTCGTCGCCACTGTCAGCAAAATGCATGTGTTTTAGCACGTCGTGGTTGTACGCCTTTTCGCCGTTGAAAGAATCTTTCGCGGCTTCTAATAGCGTATCACCGTTAAATGGCTTCACTACAAACGACCGCGCCCCTGCTAAGAGTGCATCTACCACCGTCGTAGCTTGCCCCATTGCAGAAAGAATGATTACATTTGCCTCCGGGTTTGAGTCTCGTATTTTTCGCAAGGCGGCGATGCCATCCATTTCGGGCATGGTGATATTCATTATGACCAAGTCGGGCAACAGCGTATCAAAACAGCCTACTGCAACATGACCGTTTTCTGCCTCGCCCACAATCTCATAGCCGTTTTTTTCAAAAATGTCACGACACATCATCCGCATGAATGCGGCATCGTCTACCAACAAAACTCGTTTACCCATGTCCACAACCTCCTGTTGTTGTTTAATTTTATTTGCCAATTTGCTCATGGTGGCTTGCATGTTAGCTTGTTGTTTCATGAGTGTTACATAACGCTGTTGAAGTATTGCTGTAATGTCTGCATCGCTTGGCAGTTCTTTGATTTCACGGAGCGAGAAGCCATATTCCTTTAACTCCATCACTCGCACAAAATCTGCCGCTTGATGTGGTGCATAATACCTATACCCACTTTCTTCAGAAACGTGGGATGGGCTTATCAGCCCAATTTCGTCGTAATAACGAAGGGTGCCTATGGGCAACCCAACTATCTTAGACAGCTTGCCTATGGAGTATAATTCTTCCATGTATCCACCTCCGAGTTAATATTATCTTAGACTATATAGTAACTATAGGGTCAATACCTTATTCAAAAGTCCAACTTAATTTTGCAACAAAAAAGTCGAGATTGGCTCACGCCATTCTCGACTTTTTTTAAATATGGATTTATTTTGAAACCAAACTCGCATAATATTCCTTCATTGCATAATATGCCAATTTTTTATGTGACTTATCGGGTGACAGTAACCCTTTACGGTTATAATATTTTTGATGCATATGGGTGCGACGTGGGCAACGGAAATCGTAAAAAATCCAAGGTGAAAGCCCGCTCAAATAAGATGGCCCATTTTTAAATGCATCAATTTGTTGTTCGAATACATGGAGCTGTTTATCTTCTGTAAACATATCATCTTTTGTGCCGCGAAGTTTCGGCATGGCGCACGCGCCAAACTCGCTTATTATAACAGGTTTTTGTGGGTCGCTGTTTTTAAATACACGCATAAGCTTTGAAAAATCGGGTACATACCAGCCGTAATATTCATTTATACCGATAACATCCACAAACTCGCAAAGCCTGTCTTTTATTTTGTATTCAAAATGGTCAACCAAACAGGCGGCAGATGTAAGCCTTGTATCATCCATAGCTTTTGCCTTCTTTGCCAAATTGCTCATAAATACAAGGCGGTCATCGGTGTCTGCATTTTCGTTGCCTACTGACCAAATTATTACGCTTGCACGGTTATAGTCGCGGCTAATCAGCTCGATTAGTTGATTTTCTGCGTCTCGGTATGTTGGCTCGTGATTAAACTCAATCGCCCAATATACAGGGATTTCTTCCCACAATAATATACCTGTCTCGTCTGCAATTTGTGCGGCTTTTTCTGTGTGCGGATAATGTGCAAGGCGCATAAAATTACAATTCATTTCTTTTGCAAGCATAAAATTTTGGCGGATTTCTGCTTCGGTGATTGCTCTGCCATTTTCTACGCTCTCTTCGTGAGTGCATATTCCGCGCAAAAATATTTTGTTTCCGTTTAATAATATATTTTCGCCCTCGGTTTTTATTTCTCTAAAACCAACACGCTCTTTTAGCATGTCATCTTCGAATATTACCTCTATGTCGTAGAGCTTTGGATTATCAACATCCCACAGCATAGGTGCGGCATCAAAGATTACAATACCTTTACCACCTTCGATTTTAATATCAGTGCTAACACCCAGCTCGGATATGTGCAATTTTGCCGTGCCGTTTGTCGCACCATTTATATAAACAGCCGCTTTAATTTTTTTAAAATCCGAGTTTGGCACTAACGCTATTTTGAAATTTTGGATAAACGCTTTTGGCAAGCGCATGATTTCTACATCACGATGGATGCCGCCATAGTTAAACCAGTCTGTGTTTTCGCATGGTACGTTTGTACGACGACGAGTATTGTTTACAGCGAGTACAATACGATTATCTTTTTCCAAAACATCGGTAACTTCTACAAAAAATGGAGTGTCACCGCCCAAATGTGTACCCATAAATTGCTTATTTACAAACACTACTGTCTGATAGTTTGATGCGCCGATTTTGATAAAAACGCGGCTTTCTCCGTGATTTGTATATTTAAAAGTTTTTGTGTATACGATTGTACCCTCATAAAGTTTGAGCATTTCTTCTTGCAAATTCCAAACACTTGGTACTTTGATTGTATCCCATGTGTCAAAGCTAAAATCCATAGGGTAGGGCATACCTGCATCATTTTCATAATTTTCTTCATACCATTTTGCGCGAAGGCAGGTATCATACTGGTCAACAGCATAATTCCATGAGCCGCTCAACGATTCTTTAACGCGTTTATAATCCGTGATTACCGTATCCATAATTAGTTTTTCTCTGTACTGCGCCTCAAAACCCGCAAAGTGAATGCCCTCTTGAAAATTTCCTGTTTTAGTATCCATTCTACTCTCTCCTAACTCCTGAAATCATTTTCATACTTGTAAAACGCCCCCATCCGTATGGGATAGGGGCGCGAATTTCCGAACCCTTCGCCGATTAACCTAATATCGGTAGGGTTCGGATTATCCGTTATCTCTGCGGTTAGGGGGACTTGAACCCCCACGTCCCTAAGGACACAAGAACCTGAATCTTGCACGTCTGCCAATTCCGCCATAACCGCATGTGGATGATTTTAATGCATGTATAAAAATGTGTCAAATTATTTAGATATAAAGTGAGAGCCTGCTTAAAAATCAAGCAAGCTCTCGCTTTTTAGATGATTGTTCTGGTGGTTTCTTTTATGATTTCTGCGCCGACCAGGCGTTCCAGGTTGCCTATCGTCTCGTCGAATACGTTAACTGTGGTTAGCAATGCACCGGCTACGTTAGCATTTGTTTCGGATAGTGATGGGCGTGGGTCATTTATGCGCATTCTGTGCTGTTTGCCCAGTGATGTCGCAAAAGTCATGACACATGTCTCGCGGACTTCCATTTTTTCACCTCCCTTCTGTTTATAATGGGATTATGCCCGGTGGGATTAAAATTCGAATGTGCGTACCTTTAGCACCTCTTCAACTTCGCATTCTTGGAAATCGTTTAGCAGATTTGCAAGATTGTAAAGCTGTTCGTCGCTTGCAGTCATGGCAAAGTTGCGAAATGTGAACTGACCCGGGTTGTAACGGAGGATCAGCCCTCTGGCTCTCTCAAACATGATAACACCTCCTTTCTTTTGTATGCTTTTTAGATTAAACAACAGTTCTGCGTTCGGTGGATACGGTTTTCGCGCTTTGGACGCTTGCAAGTTCGCCTCTGCTTGACATAACTGCGCCGTTTGCAATTATTGCATCCATAGAAGCTTGTACCTCGGCGGCATTTTTATCCATGCGCGCACGAGGGATGCTGATGCGTAAGCTTTTTCCGATGTCAGAGTAAAACAAAAGTACAAAGCGATGAGAAACGTTAGCCATATTTTTTCACCTCCTTTCTTAATTGGTAGGGTCTTATGCCTCTACCAGTTCATCTGAGACGATGTAATAACCGCCTACTGCCGGTTGACCTGCGTCATTGCGGCGGACTTCGTTAATCGCTTGCCTAATCCCTTGCACATCCGTCAGTTGCAAGTTTGGGGCTATGCGGTTTAGAGATTGCACGGTATTCTCTGCCGCATTGATAAACCTAAGACGCGCCGAGTGGGGTCTGCTAATCACTGCCATATTCTTCACCTCCTTCCATTTTGCTGTAAAGAAGCATCGGTTGTATTTCTCCCTGTACAGACGAAAATATCCGTCTTGCCGAGCCGCTTTATAAGCGCATATTAAACGTATTGTGGTGTCTGATGTTATGACAATGTCCGAGACTTTGTCATAATCAAAAAAACCCCGCACCCTATGGCAGGGTGCGGGGTTTTGAACGAAATAATTTCTTTAGACTTTAAAGTATGCCACAAGCTGTTGCAACAGTTCTGCTTGTGATGTCAGCTCCTCAGAAGCGGCTGCGGCTTCTTCTGATACTGCGGAGTTTGACTGTACTACTTGTGAGATTTGGCTTAGGCCTATGCCTACTTGGGAGATGGCT
>WRGY01000094.1 GCA_009786925.1 Defluviitaleaceae bacterium
CCGCCATATTTTTTTATGGCGGGTTTTGCTTTTTCCAGTTCATCAGCAATGTCATTGCCCTTCATTGCCAAAAACAATCCGCCTTTTTTTACGAGCGGCAGGGCGTAGGCGGCGAGCTTGTCCAAACTTGCCACTGCACGAGCAGTGCATATGTCGAATGTTTTGGTTTTTGCAAAGTCCTCTGCACGAGCGTGGACACACTCTATGTCGGGGAGGCCAAGCATATCCGCTGTCTGTCGCAAAAAATTGACACGCTTTCGCAGTGAGTCCAGTAATGTTACTTTCAAATCATCACGCATGATACCAAGCACCATCCCCGGGAATCCCGCGCCCGTGCCTATATCTATGAGGCTCGCGCCATGGCCTATAAATGGCAACAAGGTAAGCGAGTCGATTATATGCTTTACGGCAAAATCTGTTTCTTCTGTGATTCTTGTCAGATTCATATATTGATTTACTTCAAGCACCCTTGCCTTATAGGCTTCCAACATAGCATATTGTTCATCGGATATTGGATTCCATTCATCTAGTATTTTACGCATTCTTCCTGTGTCTCCATACCGTAGATTTTCCATGCACCATTATCTTTTACCATTTGCAGATGAAGCAATGCAACATTTTTTACATAAATAGAACGTGTACAACAGTTTTTTGATTCATTGATATACATCGCTTTGCTTACCTTGATTTTTGCACCCGAGCCCAAGATGTCGCGCAATTTTTCCAAATCCAGCTTTGGGGAATACACCGTACTCACAAACGCCCATGCATCATCGGGATTTGTCATCACTGCATCCAAAAAACATGCCAAGACCTGTTGTTCTTGCGCAAAAAAAAGTCCCCTGCTCTTGCACAAATGACTCTTTAGTTTTACTTCCTTAAATAGCAAAAGGACTCCTCCCAACATTAAAAGGCTATGTAAGAGGAAATCCCTTCCCCCTATACTATGCTGCGTGTGCGGCTATGTGCCTGTACAAATACAACCAGAACACTCAAATCCGCAGGAGAAACCCCTGTGACCCGTGAGGCTTGTCCAAAGTTAGCAGGCCGCAAAGCCGAGAGCTTTTGTCGCGCCTCCAGCCTAAGCCCCGAAATCTCGTTGTAATCAATATCATCGGGTATGATTTTTTCTTCCATACGCCTAAACGCCTCGGCCTGTTCCAGCTGTATGTTGATGTATCCCTCATATTTAATTTGAATTTCGACCTGCTCCAATGCCGCCTGAAAATGATGGGAGCCTGTCCCCACTGTCCCAAAATCAGCATAATTTATCTCCGGCCTTTTCAGCAGGTCGGCAATTTTGGCACCGGATTTTATGGGAGAACTGTTTTTTTGTATGAGAATGGGATTGGCATCTTCGGGTGTGATTGTTGTATTTTTTAGGCGCGAGATTTCTTCTTCGATTATAGCCCTTTTTTCCAAGAATGTATCGTAACGTGACCGGGGGATTAGGCCAACGTCATAACCCTTTTGGGTTAGCCTAAGGTCGGCATTATCTTGGCGCAGGAGGAGGCGATACTCGGCGCGTGAAGTCATCATACGGTAAGGCTCGCGTGTACCTTTTGTTACCAGGTCGTCTATGAGGACACCGATGTATGCATCGGCTCGACCCAGTGACAGAGGATGCCCTGTGGCGGCCAATCCTGCAACCAAACCTTGGGCAGCGGCTTCTTCGTAACCCGATGAGCCGTTGATTTGCCCCGCAAAAAAGAGGCCGCGGATATGCTTTGCTTCGAGATTTAGGGTTAGTTGTGTTGAATCTATGCAGTCATATTCTATTGCATAGGCGACACGCATTATTTCGCAGTTTTCCAGACCCGGCACAGAGCGATACACTGCAAGCTGTACATCCTCCGGTAGCGCGCTGCTCATGCCTTGCACATACATTTCTTGGGTAGAAAGCCCCTCCGGCTCAATAAAAACAGGGTGGCGTGTTTTGTCCGCAAAACGTGCAATCTTATCCTCGATAGAAGGGCAATAACGTGTACCCGTAGCCTCTATGAGACCGCTATACATAGCAGAGCGATGGATGGAAGCGCGGATTAGCTCATGGGTTTTTTCGGTTGTGTATGTGAGATGGCATGGGACTTGCTCACGCATGGCAGAAATCGGGTCTGTCTCAAACGAAAACGGAACAAGTTTTTTGTCGCCATCCTGTACCGCCATATTTGAAAAATCAATACTGCGTCGATGGATACGTGCAGGCGTACCGGTCTTAAATCTCTGCAATGGGAATCCCAGTTTTTTTATGCTATCAGAAAGCCCTCGTGCGTTTTTTAGTCCACCCGGGCCTGTATGCGTTATTGTTTCGCCATACAAGCAACGAGCATTTAAGTATGTGCCTGTACACACCACCACTGCATCACAATCATGGACTGTGTCGGAGTCGGTTTTTACTGCCTTGACCTTGCCTTCATGGGCTATTATTTCTGTGATTTCGGCCTCTCGCAGATATATATTCGGATGGCCTTCCAATGTCTGCTTCATATATTCCATATATCTTTTTTTGTCCGCTTGCGCACGCAAAGAATACACCGCAGGGCCTTTTGCGGTGTTTAGCATACGACTCTGTATAAATGTAGCATCTATGGCACGCCCCATCTCGCCGCCGAGGGCATCAACCTCACGCACAAGATGACCCTTTGCACTCCCACCAATACACGGATTGCACGGCAAGTTTGCAATAGAGTCCATACTAAGCACAAAAAGCGTGACACTTGCACCCACCCGCGCCGCGGCAAGTGCCGCCTCACATCCCGCATGACCGCCGCCTATGATTGCTATTTTTTTCATGGGGTTTGTCCTCTCGGCATGGTAGATGTTTGAGCCTAAAGCGACGTTAATTTCATCACTCCACCACCCATTTTCCATTTTTGCGTGAACCTTCACGATATATAAGCTCTGATTCTTGGTAACGCAATTGGATTGCTTTTTAATATTTCAAACACAGAATTTATCTTGCCATTTATTTTGCCATTTGACAATATAAATTTCGCTTTTATAGAGAGTTAACTTAAAAATCGTCTCAAGCTTCGTCAGAAAACGGCTTGAAGCTGCCGATTTTCTGCCTCGCTTTCGACTGTTTTTAAGTAAACTCGCTATATTTGCAGGCTCACAATTTGAACAAGTGGGGTCTATTTTGCTTGCGAAATTTTATCAACAAGTTGTTTTTCCAAATTATTCCAAAACGGTCTCCCCCTGTCGCAGTAGATGTTTTGGCCTAAACCACAAAAGTAACTATTCGTCTGTTGTATAATGTCAAGAGGTAGGTTGAAATAATATGGAACAAAATCAAAAGTTTTACGTCTTGTATATTGAGGTGATAGCAGAATGAAAAAGATAATCTTGTGTGTCTGTCTGACGGCGATTTTGGTTTTATCAGCAGTAGTTCCTGTTTCTGCGTGTTGGGCACCGCTCGTACCCTTTGAAATATTCTCGGAAGATGGAAGCAGGGTTTTTGTCTTTGCTCCCGATGAGTACGGCATGGGCGTTGCTTATGCTACTGTTTATGAAATCTTAAATGGTGAACGGCAACCCTTATACACAGTCGAATATTTGGATTCTTTTGCGTATGAGAGCAATTTTCATTTCACAACCGACATGACACATTTCATCCGTACTTTTCCCGCGCCCGGTATACCTGTGTTTGAGGTTTTTTCATACGGTGTGCGAACGAGAGTGGTTTTGCGGAGTGATTTTATTGAGGACTACTTCGCAGGCGCAGAAGGGCCGCCAGCCCTCAGCGTCGGCCCTTCTTTTACTGTGGGATGGCAAATTATAGACCGCTCCCCCGATGGCAGTACAATCACAATCAATACAGGGGAAGATAATACCTTTGTTTTCGATATTATGACTGTGGCATTTATAGGCGATGACCTACCTTCATGGGTGCAAAATCCAAGCGACGATACTCCATCATCATGGGCGTATGAATCCGTGGAAAGGGCTGGTGAATTGGGCTTGTTGCCCGATACCTTTCGCTCTGGATTTAGAAGAAGTACCACAAGAGCCGAATTTGCCACAATCGCCATTGCCCTATACGAGCATTTCAGAGAACCCATCACAGGACGAATCAGCTTCACCGACACTACAAACACCAATGTGGAGAAAGCCGCTTATTTGGGGATTGTTACTGGCGTTGGCAATAACCGCTTTGACCCTAATTCTCCGATTACGCGCGAACAAGCGGCGGTAATGCTTGATAGACTGGTTGGATTATTTGGATTTCATTCTCATAATGTTTTCCCTCGATTTTATGACCATCAAGAAATATCAGCATGGGCAATGTTAGCCGTGGGACACATACAAGCAAGAGAAATTATGAGTGGTGTCGGGAGTAACAGATTTACACCACAAGACCTATATACAATAGAGCAAAGCATTGTAACCATAATGCGAATATTTGATTTAATAAACAACGATGTAACTATAACCATGCCTTAATGGTTGATTTTTTACCTATCCATAAAATGGCTTGGCGTATCAAGTGCAGATAGTGCAGATGTTTTCAGTCGCCCCCACAACGATATTGCCCACGCCGCACATCAAGGCGGCGGCGAAGTTCAGTGACAAAGTTTTTGTTATTCATCTGCCTGTAACCATTATCTTTCGCCGACAATAGGTTTATTGCTGTGTAAAAACAAACGTGGCATGATTGCCGAGTATTCGTTGCGAGATATAAAAAAAACCAATAAAAGGGTTTAATCTCTTGTTGGGCGGGCAATACTTATACGTTTATTATGTTTGATTTTAAACGGGTGAGAGTTCGGGCAAGAGGGTTGTTATATATTCTTCTGTCACATTCAACATACCTGCGACTTCCATAATGGAATTTCCGTTGTCTATTAAGGCTTTTATAGCGGATTTCAAACGAAGCTCGACTTCATTTGCCTTGCGTTCTGCTTCTGCCCTTTGTTGGTCGGCTTCTCGCCTTGTTGCCTATACGCTGTAATTTTCAATTGCTAACATTTCACTAACGCCCCTTTCATCTATATGCTCTGTTTGCTTGCTACTTTGGCGATTATATCATAGGCATAACGACCGCCACAATGTTGTATGACAAACCACTGGACAGAGGTAAAACCGGTTGCACACTCAAGGCTTGAAGCTCCGGCAGGGAATCTTCATTTAGATAATAAAAGCCATTCCACCGCATGTTTAATACCGCCATCATCAACATGGCGGGTTACATATTTTGCGATTTTTTTAAGCTCGTCTATGGCGTTGCCCATTGCTATGGGGTGGCCCGCGCCTGTCAGCATTTCTATGTCGTTTGTACCGTCACCTATGGCGGCTACTTCGCTTGGGTGTAGATTAAAATGTTTTAGCATATGCTGTATGCCGACCCATTTGTTTGTGGTGGTTGGGACAACATCGTAGCAGTCTGTTGTCCAACTCGTAAGGGAGCTATGTTTTAGGTTTTTTTCAAAGACATCTTTTAGCTCGTTAGAAAAAATCACTAACTGGTAGATGTCCTCGTCCAGAGCGCGTTCTATGTTTTTAATGGGTGGCAAAGTAAGGGATAGGGCTTTGTTGATTTGCTCCGCGTATTTATCGCTTATATTAATGTACATTTCGTTAGTTTCGCAAAACATACATGTTAGAGGACTGTTTTTTGTGTATTCTACTGCAAAGGATATGTCGCTTTTGGCGATTGGGTTTTTGTAGATTACCTCGCTGCCTGCATAACAATAGCCGCCGTTTACGCTTACATAGCCATCAAAAAGTGATGAGTCACCAAGCACGTTTTTTATTTCGTTTTTGTGCCTACCCGTTGCGATAAAAAGTAAAATACCCTTGTTTTTGGCATAAACCAAAGATTCTCCAGCGGTTTTTGGCATTATACCGCTGGAGAGCAATGTTCCGTCGAGGTCGAAGAAGATAGCCTTTGGTTTTGTCATGTTATTCCATCAACTTTTTCATTTCGTCCATTACAAACTGGACTTTTGGACCTACGACGATTTGTACAGATGTTTTGCTTGGGCGCACTACACCTGCCGCGCCACCTGCTTTTAGGGCTTTTTCGTCTACCAACAAGTAGTCTTTTACTTCCAGTCTTACCCTTGTTGCACAGTTGTCAATTTCATTGATGTTTTCCGCACCACCAAGAGCTTTAACAAAGGCATCTGCCATTTGCGCCCAGTTACCGCCTTTTGTTTCGATTTTGCTTTCTGCTTCTACATCAATATCTTCGCCACGACCGGGGGTTTTGAGGTTGAATTTTTTGATAAAGAATGTAAATACGAAGTAGTAAACAAAAAAGTAACCAACACCAAACAAAAGCAACAAAGGAATGTTTTGCGAATGTGGAGCGCGTACACTAAACAGCATATCTATAGCACCCGCGCTAAAGTTGAAGCCCGCTATCCACCGCAATGTATAGATGAGGAACATGGAGATAGCTGTAAGAACTGCGTGTACAACATACAACAAAGGAGCAACAAACATAAACGAAAACTCAATAGGCTCGGTTACGCCTGTTACAAAAGATGTAATAGCTGCCGCAAACAGTAGCGCGAACACACGTTGCTTATGTTTGCTTTCTGCACAGCGATACATAGCCAAACATGCACCGGGTAGACCAAACATCATAACAGGGAAGAAGCCCGCCATGTAGCGACCTGTTTCGCCCTGCACGCCTGTACCTAACCAGAAATTACCCAGGTCATTGATACCTGCAAAGTCAAACCAAAATACCGCATTAAGTGTATGGTGCAAACCAAGAGGAATAAGCAAGCGGTTAAAGAAACCATACAGTGCCGCACCAAACGCGCCCAAGCCAAGTATTGCCTCACCAAACGCAAGCAAAGCGGCAAAAATAGGCGGCCAAACAAATAAGAATATAAGAGCGACTACAGACATCACAGCCGCTGTGATGATGGGTACACATCGTCTGCCGCTAAAGAATCCAAGCCAAGCGGGCAACTCTGTCTTATGGAATCTATTGTACAAAGCAGCCGCAATCGCACCCGTTACAATACCTGTAAAAACGTTTTCTATGTTAGCAAATGCCAGCGCGTGGGCAGGAGACAAATCTCCGAGGAAGCCCGCCGCAGCACCCGGAGCCAACAAGGTGGTCAAAACAAGCCAGCCTGTGACACCGGAAATCGCAGAAGCTCCACTTCCGTCCTTTGCCATACCAAAGGAAACACCAATAGCAAACAAAATAGCCATATTACCAAGGATAGCATCACCCGCTTGCACCAAAAAGTGCGCAACAACATTGTTGCCGCCCCATGCGTCTGGGTCTATTGCATAACCAAGCCCTAAAAGTATCGCCGCCGCGGGCAATACAGCAACCGGTATCATCAAGCTCTTACCGATGTTTTGCAAATATTTCATTATCATATGAACTCTCCTTTATAAATTGGTTTTTAAAAACTCTGTCAAAGCTTGTGATGCTTCTTTTGCGTCTGCGCCCTCAAAGGTCATGGTAAGCTCGTCGCCTTTTTTTAGCCCAAGACCCATAACGCCCATTATTCGCCTTGCATCTACCATTTTTAGGGGTGTGCCGATTTTTATATCACACGAAAAATCTTCACAACACTTTACTAATAGACCTGCCGGACGAGCATGTATACCCAAGCCGTCGGTGATTACATATTTGATTTGTGCCATGCAGCTGCCTCCTTACATCTCTCTGATTTTTGCTCTTAGCTTTAAAACAAATGACGGGGAAACGGATAGTTTTTTAAAACCCGCCGTTAGTAAAAACTCTGTTACGCTTAAATCTGCCGCAAGCTCACCACAGATACTTGCGGTAATCTTGTTGTCTTTTGCGGCCTTTGCAATCATTTCAAGCATTTTTAAGACAGAGGGGTGCTTGGGCGAATAAAACCTCTCCAGCTTATTGTTTTGCCTGTCGATTGCCAGTGTGTATTGCGTCAAATCGTTTGTACCAACGCTAAAAAAATCCACTTCCTTGGCAAGCTCATCTGCAAGCATTACAGCAGACGGAGTTTCTATCATGATGCCTAATTTTACTTCTCCCAGCTTATGCCCTTCGTCTTTTAGCTCCTTTTGTACTATGGAAGCAATTTTTTTACAATGCTTCACCTCCCACACAGATGTAATCATAGGAAACATAATTGAAACATCACCAAACCCGGAGGCGCGGTATATCGCCCGCAGTTGTGTGACAAATATTTCCTGTCTTTCTATACAAATACGAATCCCCCGCAAGCCCAACGCGGGGTTTTCCTCTTTGCCAAGATTAAAATAATCTACCTGTTTGTCCGCGCCGATGTCCAGCGTGCGGATTGTCACAGGCTTTGCCATACCCTCGGCTACTTTGCGATATGCCTCAAACTGCTCTTCCTCGGAGGGGAAGCTGTCGCGCCCAAGGTATAAAAACTCACTACGAAAAAGACCAATCCCCTCCGCATCGTTTGCAAGTGCGTACTCCAAGTCGTCGGGGCTACCTATATTTGCAAGGATTTCGATTTTGTTTCCGCTTTTTGTAACCGTAGGTTTGCCAAACATTGTTTGTAAAAAAATTTTATGCTCGGCTTGCTCTTTTTGCTTGTTTAACAAATGGGTGCGAGTGTCACTGTCTGCATTGATGTAAACAAAGCCTGTTTCGCCATCTACAATTATTTCTGAATCCATTTTGTCTGCATCAAAATCGCATTGTACTATGCACGGTATGGCCATGGTGCGTGCCAAAATCACCGTGTGAGATGTTACCGAGCCTTCTTCCATGACAAAGGCAAGGATTTTGGATTTATCCATTTGCAAAGTTTCACTGGGGGTCAAATCCTTGGCGATTACAACAGATGGTTTTTGCAAATCAATCTCTATTGCATTGCCCAAAACATTTTGTGTCAGGCGGTAGCACATGTCGCAAATATCCGTAGCCCGCGCTTGCATATAGGGGTCCGGCAATGACAAAAAAAACTCGGAAAAGTATTTTCGCGCTTCTTGTATAGAAAAAAGTGCGGTATGCTTTTTTTCAAAAATCAAATCCGTTACATAGTCATTAAAATCGCCGTCATCCAGCATCATTTTTTGCACATCTATTATCATTGCTTCGCTTTCGCCTATTTCCAGCTTTGTTCTCTCAAATAAGGCGGTGAGAGCTATGTTTGCTATTTTCTTTGCGTTTACAAATTTGTCCCATTCGGCTTGTGTGTTTTCTGTTGTCGCGCTACTTATTTCTATTTGCTTTTTTGTAATAAAATACGGCTCACCCATTGCAATCCCGGAGTTCGCGCCTACTCCATTAAAAATAATCACGACTAACGCTCCACGACCATTAGGCATTGCCCCGCGGTGACTGTGCCTAATGTCTTGGGTTGTATGCCTTTAAAATCTTGTGGATTGCATACTACAATGGGAGTGGTAATGTCGTAGCCCAGTTTTTCGATTTCTTCTTTTTCAAAATTAATCAACGCGTCACCGATTTTCACCTTGTCGCCCGCTTTTACAAGCGCGGTAAAATGCGCACCCGCAAGTTCTACGGTGTTGAGCCCTATATGAATAAGAATCTCCACACCTTTGTCAGAGACCAGCGTAACCGCATGGCGCGTATCAAAAACCATATCAATAACCCCGTCTACAGGGGAAAAAACCTGCCCATCCGTAGGTTTGATTGCAACGCCTTTGCCTAAAATTTCTTGACTAAACGCCGGGTCGTTTACCTCAGCTACCGGTATTGCATCGCCCGCACAGGGTGCCATTATTGAAATTTCTCTAAATTTTTTAAACATTAAAATTCTCCTTATATTCCTACACGTTGCATATGTATCGCCATACATGCGATTTCTTGTTTACTTAACATGTAGTTGTGTGTATTTTTTATTTCTTCTGCTATTTTCTCGCAGATTTTTATTTTGTCTAAATATTGCGCTTGTACCATGTTATATATGCCGTCATCGGATGAGTCACATGCTTGGTCTGTGATAATACGTCTCACAAGATATTTCAGATGCACCAAAAAACGCTCCCCGCTGTTGCTGGTAGTGTCTATGGCGCGTTCTGTGTGTCTTATAATATATTCCGTTATTTTGGCCAATAGTAACGTAGCATTAAAAGCCTCGCTCACAGATGTGTAGTAGGCGGCATTTAATATATGTAGGGCGATACTTGCCGCCTCTGCCTCGGGCATATCTATGCCGAGTTTTTCCTTGATTTGTTTGATTGCAAAAAGCCCAACTTCATACTCTTTTGGATAAAATCCTTTTATTTCAGAAAGCAAAATATTTTCAAAAGTCATACCCTTTTTCAGCCGCTCTACAGCAAAACTCAAATGGTCTGCAAGTGTAAAATATGTGCTTTCGTTTAACTCTTTTTGCAAATGGCTTTTTGCAAAAACCAAAATTTCGTCGGTGATTTCTACATACTCTTTTTGCACATGGGAAAACAAATCTATAAGCTTGTTGAGATTGTTTTGGGAATCCATGACAAATATCTTTGTGACCTTGCTGCGGTCAATCTCTGCGCCCTCAGTAGTCTTGTAACCTATACCCTTGCCGATTACTACCATCTCTCGACCACTGCTGTCAAACGCGCTTACGATATTGTTGTTAATGGACTTATATACCTTCATCACCAACACACCTTTAAAAAAACCAACCCTCGCAACTGCATAAAAATACAATCGCTAGAGTTGGTTTTGCCCAAAAAAATATATACTTGGTAACAGCCCAATATCTATATCTGTTTATATCATTCGTTGGGTTTTGCTGTCAAGACTTTTTTGCTTTTTTAGTCGTGGTAAGGGCGTGTCGAATAATGTAAAAAAAGCGGTTTTTCGACAATTTATGCACCAAAGCACCACAGAAACAAATACAGCGGTCAGGGAGTGATGAATTAAGCAAGTAGGATAATTTTTTGAACAAGACCTCATGCCGCCTAAATGCCTAATCTTTTATATGTTTCACTATATCGCACAAATCACAATCAAGGATATTACAAAGGTTGTTCAACGTATCCGTTGTAATATTTTCGTTTGCCCTCAACCGTCGTATAGTGCTTGAATGAAAACCATGCTTTTCACGAAGCGTATTTTCAAAGTCTTTTCAACTTCAAAGCACAATCTCTGCAACTGTAAAAAAATTTGAGCATATATATTGATTTCCATTATATACCCGCCCTCTCTAAAACAATCAAATAACTATTGAAGCTACTCAGCCTTAAATCATTATATCATACCTTACTGTATAGACACAAGAAAAAAACCGCTGTTACGTTCGACTCGAAATCATTGTAGATGTTTTGGTCATAACCGCTCAAGCCCGCATAAACACTATCAAAACCACTATTCAACACACCCCTACAAACAAGTCCGCAAATCTGATATAATGAACTTCTTGCACAATCAACTACGAAAGCGGGTAACAGATGACGCAATATAACATTTCTTTTCCCCATATGGGGAAATATCACATTCCTATCAAAATCCTGATGGAAAAGCTTGTCGGCTCATACGGCACCGTCACCCCTGCGCCGCCGATGACAAAGCGCACTATAGAGCTTGGGACAAAGCATAGTCCGGAGTTTGTTTGTATACCATTCAAGTACAATTTGGGTAATTTTATTGAGGCACTGGAAAACGGAGCCAATGTGCTTTTCCATACAAGCGGTGATTGTCGTATGGGTTTTTATAATGAGGTGCAGGAGCAAATCCTGCGTGACATGGGTTATGACTTTAAGCTTTGCATCTTGGAGACAAACAGCCGCAACCGTAGTTTGCGTGATTTTCATAATATGTTTAAAGCCCTAAATCCACAGCTTACATATGCAAAAACCATATCTGCCATCGCGCTCACTATCCGCATTATCTTTGCTATGGATAAGATAGAAGAATATGTACGAAAAAACATAGGCTTCCAAAAAAACAGCGGAGAGTTGGAAAAAATAGAAAAGAACTTCTTGGAAGATATTGCAAATGCAGGGTTTTTCCAAATAGGCAGGATTTACAAAAGATATATGGCGCAGCTAAAAGCAGTCCCTCTGGACAAGCCCAAAAACTGTATGAAAATAGGCGTAGTCGGCGAGTTATACGTCCTCATGGAGCCATTTTCCAATTATTATATAGAAAAAGAGCTTGCAAAGTTTGGCATAGAGGTCACACGCTATATAAATGTATCCTATCTTCTGTTTTCGCCAAAGCACAAAATCCCACATCTCATCAAAGAGGCCGAGGGCTTTGTCACCTACGAAATCGGCGCGGATGGCACAGACAGTGTAGCAAAGAGCGTTTTCTTTGCAAAAAACGGCTACGATGGGATTATCCACCTAAAGCCGTTTGGCTGTACGCCGGAGGTTAACAGTATTCCGATTGTACAAAGGGTCAGTGACTCGTTTGGCATACCTGTACTATATTTTAGCTTTGATTCTCAAACATCAGAAACAGGCGTAAAAACACGACTTGAGGCATTTTATGATATGCTCAACATGAAACGGGAGGCAATATGAAAGCATACTTAGGCATAGACATAGGAAGTATTTCTACAAAGGGTGTAGTCATTGACGAAAAAAATGAAATCATCGCGTTTTCGTATCTATGGACGGAGGGTAATCCCATAAATGCGGTAAAAAACGTGGTGCGTGAGTTGCAAGGTCAGATTCCGCCGCAGACACAGGTGATGGCGGTAGGCACAACAGGCAGTGCGCGAAAGCTGGTCGGTACTGTCCTGGGTGCGCAAATCGTAAAAAACGAAATCACAGCACATGCGGTAGGCACTATGAGCCGCGTCCCGGGCGTGCGTACTATATTAGAAATCGGCGGGCAAGACAGCAAAATCATACTACTGCGCAACGGCATAGTAACCGACTATGCTATGAACACAATCTGCGCCGCCGGTACAGGTTCTTTCTTGATGTCACAGGCAAAGCGTCTCGGTTTGGCAATAGAGGAACTCGGCGAGATGGCTCTTCAATCCGAAAACCCAACCCGCATAGCCGCCCGCTGTACCGTATTTGCAGAGAGCGACCTTGTACACAAGGCTCAAATCGGACATAAAAAAGAGGATATAGTGGCGGGCATCTGCAATGCCGTTGTCAGCAATTATTTAAACAATGTAGGTAAGGGAAAACGTATCTCCGCTCCCACGGTTTTTCAGGGCGGGGTCAGCAAAAATGTAGGTGTAGTCCGCGCATTTGAACAAACACTCGGTCATGAAGTTCATGTAGATGATTTTGGCCACCTCATGGGATGTCTTGGCGTTGCAGTTTTGGCAAAAAACAGCAAACAAGAAAAACCCTTTGATTTTAACATCCAAGATATTAATTTTGTGACAAAAGGAAAGGAATGCGACATATGTCCAAACAACTGCGAAATTATATATATCTATCGCAATGATGAACTCTTGGACTCATGGGGCAACAGATGCGAACGTGGATGAGTGGCTGAAGTGCGGTTGACATTGCCCGAGTGCCATTGTAGAATGCTGTACAGGCATGGCAATATAGGGGGAGGACGGACCTCATGGAGCGCATGGACTTACATAAATACAGAGAACAACTACTGCGCGCTGTCAGCCGTGCGGCGGAGGCTTTGTTGACTGCAAACGAAGGTGACGCGCTCGAAGCCGTGATGAAGGGTATGGAAATCGTAGGCGAGTGCCTGTCTGTAGACCGTGTACAGATTTGGCGTAACGAAATGGTAAACAACGATTTGCATTTTGTGATGCGATACGAGTGGCTTAGTGAACTCGGCAAAAAGCGCATAGAGGTTCCGCTGGGGCTTAGTGGCTCGTATAGTGACCGCAATGGCTGGGTAGAGAGATTTTTGCGCAAGGAGTATATCAACTCTCCTATTTCTAAGTTGCCGCCTGATGAGGCCGCGTTTCTTGGTTATTACGAAATGAAATCCATCGTGATTTTGCCGTTATTTCTTAATGAAGAATTTATCGGTTTTTTTAGCGTGGATGACTGCGAACGCGAGCGTCATTTTTGCGATGATGAGATGGAAATGATGGCCTCTACAGGCCTTATGTTTGCCAGTGTTTTTCTTAGAAGCCATCAGACCGAGGTTATCAGTGACACACAAAAGCAACTCGAAGAGGCTTTACAACAGGCACTATCTGCAAGCCGCGCAAAGGGCAATTTCCTATCCACAATAAGCCACGAAATGCGCACCCCAATGAATGCAATCATAGGCATGACAGATATTGCAAGGGCATCTGACGACCCTGCCACAATAAGCGAATCGCTTGGCAAAATATCCGAAGCATCGCACCACTTGCTTGGCATAATCAACTCTGTACTGGATATGTCGGAAATAGAAGCCGACAGAATGGAGCTAAATATCGCAACCTTTAGCCTCAAAGAAATGATGGATAAAATCATAGCATTTAATAAACTAAAGCTGGAAGAAAAAAATCACCGCTTCACCGTCAATGTAGACAAAAACTTACCAAATATGTACGAAGGCGATGCACAACGACTCACACAAATCATCACAAATTTGCTGTCCAATGCAATCATATACACGCCACAAAATGGATGCATAAAACTTTCTGTGATGTCCGAGAATGAGGGCAAAGATTTTTATGAGTTGCGCTTCGAAGTCAGCGACACAGGCATCGGCATCTCGGACGAAAAACGAGACCGCCTCTTTGAGATGTTTGAACAATTAGACGGCAGTATCGCAAGAAAATACGGCGGCACAGGGCTTGGGCTCGCCATAGCCAAACGCCTCGTTGAGCTGATGGATGGCAAAATTGATGTAAAATCCAATGCAGACATTGGCTCTACCTTTTACTTTACAGTAAAATTAAAACGGCCATCTAACCCAAAGAGGCTAACTAAAAAGGTATATACCACTCCCCCCAGCTTCCCGGGGAAGCGCGTTTTGCTGGTAGAAGATATCGAAATAAACCGTGACATCATGATGGCACAGCTAAAAGAAACAAATGTGACAGTGGACATCGCAGTCAACGGACGTGAGGCTTTGTCCGCAGTTTCTAAAAACCCTGACTTGTACGATTTGGTACTAATGGATATACAAATGCCGGAGATGGACGGACTGGAAGCTACAAGGCGTATTCGTGCACTCGGTACTACAGAAAAATTGCCTGTGGTGGCAGTCACGGCAAATGTTTTTACCGATGATGTAGAGCAATGCATGGCAGCAGGGATGAATGGGCATATAGGCAAACCCGTGGATTTTAATTCTGTATATGATACGCTAAATAAATATTTGCGCTGACAAAAAACTTGCAGGAGCTTTAAATTCCCTTGCGGCTTCCTGTGCGATTTCCAACAAATCCAGGTCGCGGTATAGATTGGCTATTTTAAATGCGGGCAAACCATGCTGGCGTGTGCCAAAAAAGTCACCCGCTCCACGTTGTTCCAAATCCAACTCGGCAAGCCGAAAACCGTCGGTGGTCTGTGTCATGGCCTTCATGCGGGCGGTTGTCTGGTTGTTTTTTGCGTCCGTGATTAGTACACAATAAGACTGCGCCGTACCACGCCCTACCCTGCCCCGTAGCTGGTGAAGCTGTGACAGCCCAAACCGCTCTGCGTTTTCTACCACCATCAATGTGGCATTGGGCACATTGATACCTACCTCGATTACCGTGGTGGAGACGATTACTTGGATTTTATTTGCCTTAAAGTCATCCATCACCTCTTGTTTTTCGGTCGGCTTCATTTTGCCGTGGAGTGCGGCTATTTTTATGTTTGGAAGAGATGCAGAAAGTTTGGATGTGTATGCGGTTACGCTACTTAGCTCACTTTCTTCGATTGCAGGGCAGATTACATATACTTGGCGGCTTTGTTCCGTCTCTTTTAGGATAAAACCGCCAATACGCTCCCTATACTGCGAAGTCACACAGTATGTTTTGATTTCTTGCCGACCCGGCGGTAACTCCCCGATAATCGAAATATCCAAATCCCCATAAAGAATCAACCCAAGGGTGCGTGGTATTGGGGTAGCAGACATAACGAGGGTATGCGGCATTTCGCCTTTTTGCGTGAGCCGCATTCTCTGATTCACACCAAAGCGATGCTGTTCGTCAGTTATGCATAGGCCAAGATTGTGATAAGATACGCCTTTTTGTATGAGGGCGTGTGTACCAATGATGATGTCAGCTGTACCGTCGCGGATTTTTGCGAGAGCTTCACGGCGGGCTTTAGTGCCGACACTGCCCGTAAGCAGTACGGCTTCGTAGCCAAGCGGCACAAAAAGCTCTACACAATGTGCAAAATGCTGTGACGCAAGTACATCAGTCGGAGCCATAATCGCGGTCTGAAAGCCGTTTTTTGCCGCAAGATATGCCGCACAAAACGCTACGGCGGTTTTTCCGCTACCCACATCACCCTGTATGAGGCGATTCATGCGGCGGCCACTTGTGAAATCGTTCTTTATGTCGTCGAGAGTTGCAGCCTGCGCGTTTGTGAGAGAAAAGGGGAGCTTGTCCAAAATCTGAGTATAATCCGTTTCTTCTAACGCAATCCCCTCTTGCTCGGCGACAGTATTTTTAATCTCCAACAATGCTATTTGCATAAAAAATAATTCTTCGAAAACGAGGCGGCGGCGAGCCGTCAAAAAAGCCTCATCACTCTCGGGGAAATGTATGTTACGCACCGCATATTCTCGGTTACACAGGCCGTATTTTTTTCGCAACTCTTCGGAGAGATTCTCCTGTGTCAAGTTTTTTGCACAAAGCTCCAATGTCTTGTAGATTAGGGCGCGGAAGGTCTTTTGAGAATAACCTTTTGGAGTGGTATACATGGGTACGATTCTTCCGCCCGTGAGCTGTGTTTCACCCACAAGCTCGTAGTCGGGAGCTTGCATCTGTAGGGTCGGGCCGTTTTGGCGCACCTTTCCCGTGAATATATACTCACTGCCTTTTATGAAATTTTTTTTTAAGTAGGGCTGGTTAAACCAGATGATTTCGAGCAAGCCTGTGTGGTCTTTTATTTTTATACGTGTGATGTTGTAGCGTTTTAGGTTTACGCTTTCGGGGTCATGGGCTATTACGCCGCGTATAGTGTTTATACTCTCAGGCATCAGCTCGACTACTGTTTTAACTTTGCTCCTGTCGTCATAGTCGCGAGGAAAGTAGTTTAACAAATCCTCCACCTTAAAAATCCCCGCAGATTGCAAAGCGTGGGCACGCTTCGCGCCCACGCCTTTTAAGTTTGTGATGTCCATGTTACTCCACCGACAGTATAAAGCTATACAAGGGCTGGCCACCGTTATAGATTTCCAGCTCCATCTGCGGATATTTTTTATTGATATATGCTCCGAGTTCCTGCGCCATTTCTTCTGTTGCACCTTCACCATAGTAAATACTCACTATGTCGCCACCACCTTTTAGCATATGGTCTGCAAGTGCGCGTGACGCTAGTTTTATATCCTTTTTTACCAATGCGATGTCGCCATCATAGATGCATAGGTAGTCGCCTTCTTTTATTTTTTTACCATCCAGCACAGTGTCGCGCACCGCCTGTGTTATTTGACCGGAATGCACGGCCTCCATAGCCTCATTCATGTTGTCGATATTTTCTTCTATAGAAGTAACACTGCCTGCATTCGCCACCATACACGCCACCCCTTGCGGAATAGACTTTGTGGCGATTACATGCACTTTTTTATCTTTTACGAGCTTGCCTGCCTGTGCCGCCGTCAGTGTTATATTTTTGTTGTTTGGCAAGACTATAATGTTTTCGGCATTCACACGTTCTATTGCGCGAGAAATGTCCTCGGCACTTGGGTTCATACTCTGGCCGCCTTCGATTACATAATCTGCACCAAGTCCAACAAACAGCTCACCCATACCTGCGCCCGCTACGACAGCAACGATACCAAGTGGCTTTGGAGGCTCCGTAGATTTAGAAAAATCGGTAATTTCTGCCGCCTGCGCCTTCATATTGTCAATTTTTATATTAAGAAGCATTCCGAATTGCAATGCCTTTTCCATGGCCTTACCGGGATTATTTGTATGGACATGCACCTTGACCAAACCCGCGTCCTCTATGACAACAACAGAGTCTCCGATAGTGGGAAGATACGAACGCAATGTCTCTTCAGCGTTTTGCGAAAATCCGGGCTTATGCTGGTCACTCGGACAAAGCTCAATAAGAAACTCCGTGCAATAAGCAAATTTTATATCATCAGGATTAACCGACATTCCGCCGACTACAGCCTCTTCCTCTGAGTTGGCTTGTTCAAGAAGTTCTACATCATCCTTTGATTCCAGTGCCTTCATGGCACCTTTCAAAAAGAAAACGATGCCCATGCCGCCACTGTCCACGACTCCCGCCTGTTTTAGCGCAGGCAACATGGACGGTGTTTTTGCAAGCATTTCGTCAGATTTTTCGATTACAAATTTCAGGCATTCGCGAATATCCTCTTCGTCCAAGGCAATTTCGTGGGCGGCCTCTGCCATTGCTCGTCCTATGGTCAGCATCGTGCCTTCTTTTGGCTTCATTACTGCCTTGTATGCCATTTTGCCTGACTCGGCGAGTGCAACAGCCAAGTCCTCGGCATTTGCTACGGCCTTCCCTTCAAGCCCCTTCGCAAAACCACGGAAAAGCTGTGACAATATAACACCCGAGTTACCACGCGCACCACGCAATGCTCCGTTTTTTGCCGCGTTTGCCGTTGCAGAAATATTTGGTGTAGCACTGGCAACCGCCTCTTTTGCTGCTGCCCTTACTGTATGCCCCATGTTTGTGCCCGTGTCACCGTCCGGCACGGGGAAAACATTTAACGCATTTAGAGCGGCTGTGTTTTCTGTGACCTCGTTTGCGCCGCACACAAACATCTTTTGCAACATCTTTCCATCTATGCTAATCAATCCCACGCCTTAACCCTCCACTTCGGTACGAACACTCTCTATAAATATATTCACTTCTTTTACACGCATTCCTACGCTTTCTTGTACGCGATAACGCACATCAGACTGCAAAGTCTCAGCAATCGCCGCAAGATTTGTGCCGTAGTCCACGATAATATGCAAGCCAATAATAAGCTCACCCGACTCCGATGTTTGCAAGTCAACACCCTTAGACAGACTCTCTATTTTTAACAAATGCACAAGTCCGTCACGTATACTTTTTGCCGCCATGCCTACTACACCCGGACATTCCATAGCAGCAAGCCCCGCTATTCTTGCAATGACTTCGTTTTGCACAGCAACTGTGCCATGTTCGTTTTTAATTTTTGATTGCATATTTTTATGCCTCCCTTACTCTATACAAATCGCATATTCTCGCGTATATTATACACTGTTCACAGCGATTGACAATATCCAGGAAAATGTCAATATAAAATATCCGTGGAGAATGGAGTAATATCTATGCCCGGTTTTTTAACACATTATATTGCAGGCAAAGCCGCTCTACAGGGTGTTTCGCCACAAATCCAGAAAATCATCCGCTCAGACGAGCGTCTATACAATCTAGGCACGCAGGGGCCTGATATATTTTTTTATTATCTGCCGGGGCAGTTGCGCAAGCGTTCGCGTGGCATTGCCCAACAAATGCACCAAAATAATCTGGGGTTGTTCCTCGGGTTTATGGCAAAGGTGGCAAAAAATTCGCCTAATGACCGCGATACGATTTTTTCGTATATCGCGGGTTTTATTATGCATTACGCTATAGATTGCAACGCCCACCCCTATGTGTACGCCATGGCATTTGACAAAAAAGCACCAAAAATAAAAAACAGTGCATTCCACAGAAAATTCGAAACAGCAATCGATATTGCATTACTCAACTTGGTAGAAGGCAAAAAACTAACGGGCATCAGCCAGTGGGAACTCATCAACGCAGAAAAAATCAACCTTAGCATAGCCGCCACAGCACTAAGCCGCGGCATATCAGAAGTATATGGGCGCGAAGTCCCACCAAAAGTCGTATGCCGCGCAATGCAACACATGATAGCACTCACACGACTTTTGCAATCCAAAGATGGGCGACGCAAGCGTTTTATGGAACTTGTAGAAAATTTTACAGTGCGCGAGCCACTGTATTCCAGCATGGTTCCTACAGAGGATATGGAAGTCATTGCATGTTTGAACACAGCTAAAAATGAATGGATACCACCATGGGATGAAAACGACTCACATAATGAGAGTTTTATGGAATGCTACCAAAATGGTGTTACCGAAGGAAAAATTATGCTGGAAGCCATGTACGACTATATCTATAACAACACAGAGTTTCACACACTCGTAGAGACCTTGGGCAATCGCTCCCTTAAAACAGGCAGGACATGTGAAGCCCCATGAATCGTATTGTAGTCATAGGCGGCGGCCCATCAGGCATGATGGCGGCGGCATCGGCAGCAGAAAACGGTGCGCACGTTGTTTTGTTGGAAAAAAACGAAAAGCTGGGGAAAAAACTGTATATCACAGGCAAGGGTCGCTGTAACATCACTAATGACACTGATGTAGAAGGTCTACTCACAAATACGGTAACAAATCCTCGCTTCCTAAACAGCGCGTTTTACACCATGGACAGCCAGACCCTCATGGCATTTCCCGCCTTCGCAGAGGTACCGTTTAAGACAGAGCGAGGTGGCCGTGTTTTTCCGCAGAGTGACAAAGCAGACGATATAAACCGCGCATTGGAAAAATATCTGCAAAAGCTCGGCGTAAAGACCTTCTTAAATACAGCGGTTAAAAAAATCATAAAAAACAATACATTCATGGTAACGACCCACGCAAAAACCTATGAAGCTGAGGCGGTCATCATCGCCACGGGCGGCCTTTCGTATCCGTCTACAGGGTCTACGGGCGACGGCTACGAGTTTGCAAAAAAAATGGGACATACAGTAACCGAAACAAATCCCGCACTTGTGCCGCTAATCACCGCCGAGACATGGGTAAAAGACCTGGAAGGCCTTTCTCTAAAAAATGTATGTTGCACCGCCAAAGCAAACAACAAAACCGTATATGAAGAAACAGGCGAAATGCTTTTTACACGAAAGGGTGTAACAGGCCCGCTAATACTAAGTGCAAGTGCGTATCTCAGCGGCCGATTGGCAGACAAAAACGCGAGCTTATCCATTGACCTAAAGCCCGCGCTTTCCACAGAACAACTCGACGCACGTATCCTCCGTGATTTCGAAAAATTCCAAAATAAAAATTTTGCCAACGCATTGGACGAGCTTCTTCCAAAACGGATTATCACAATTATAATAGAACTTTCGGGGATTTCTCCACACAAAAAAGTAAACTCCATAACAAAAAAGGAGCGTGCAGGTCTTGTGTCCCTCCTAAAAAATCTCCACCTGACACCCACCTCCACCGCGGGTTACAACGAAGCCGTAATCACCAAAGGCGGCATAAATGTCCGAGAAATCAACCCATCCACCCTAATGTCCAAAAAAACACAAAACCTGTTTTTTGCCGGCGAAGTACTGGATGTAGACGCACTCACCGGAGGATACAACCTCCAAATCGCATTCTCCACAGGACGGCTGGCCGGCCTATCCGCGGCGGGGTCGTAGGGGCAGAGCCCCTCCCGCAACGAAGTGAGGAAGCGTAGGCGGGCTTTGCCCGACGGAGCGGCGGGGG
>WRGY01000095.1 GCA_009786925.1 Defluviitaleaceae bacterium
TCACATATGTCGGTTTGCTTGAAGTCCATCATTTCTGCTATGTCCTCGTGCAGGGTTGGTTGGTTTTTCTTTACCGATAAAACATAATCCGCTTCTGTTTCGAGAATCTCTTTTGCTGTTTCGTGCTGGCAATGAAGGGCATCGGCAACCACTCCTTTCGTGCAACACTATTTAGTCGTGTGCTCTTTTTGTTGTTGATAGAAAGTTATCACATACAATCGACTTGCGCAACATTAATTAACGTGATATATTATTTGCACATTATAAGTTCTTTTCGTGCCTTTATAGTAAAAATGCACTGAATAAAAACTTACTTGCGATATTCATGACTACTTAATTCTATGTACACATTCAGATATTCCTATGTTAGCATGTTGAATCATGAGGAGGGTTAAATTAAAAGATGAAAAACTTTAATGTCAATGAGGATTACAATGCTCCTTTTTCTAAAAGATTAAGAGAATTACTCGATGGAAGCAGCATGACTATTGAAAAAAATGCTGAAGCTATAGGTGTCACACGTCAAACCCTCTCAAAATGGAAAGATGGACTTACTAAACCAGACATGATTTCATTTAAAAAGCTCGCGGAACACTTCGAGGTTACTCTTAAATATCTATATGGGGATACAAATAACAAAACAGAAGGAAACTTTATGCTAGGAGAATCCCTTGGACTCTCTGATGCTGCTATTGAAATGATACAAGAATTAGCGCAGCATAAAAGGCTAAATAACCACGAGTTCCCTATGCACAAAATCATGTCAGACGTAATTTCACACAAATCATTTAAAAAATTCTTGGAATATGTACAGTTATATATTAATGAAGGAGTTAGACATGAAATAAACAAACTTGATATACTAAGTCGAAATGATGATGATTGGGCCCGTTTATCTGAAAAATATAGTACATTCTTAAATACTACAGTAAATCAAACTCTCTCAATTCATAGCCATGATTTGTCCGAATTTTTTAAGTATAACTCCATTCAGGCAATCGAAGAAGTTCTTCGTAAAATGCCAAAAGAGTACTCAAAAAAGACAATTGCATCTCTGATGAAATTGGATAGGCAAACTGAAAAGCATATTTTATCCATTTTTGATAAACTCGAAGAAGAAGGAGCTGATGAATGGTTAAAATTTTTACAAGGATTGCCTCCATCTCTTGGATAACACGTAATAAAGGCTAAATAAAGGCTAAATCTATTTATACGCCTGCTATCCGCGAAAATAAAAAAGCCCGCAACCACTGAGGATTACAGGCTTTTCGGATTACTGAGCTGGAAGGATTTGAACCTTCGAATGCAGGAGTCAAAGTCCTGTGCCTTACCGCTTGGCGACAGCCCAATACAAGCGCATTGAATGGTGTTGTGCGCAACGGAGATTATACATCATCTTTTTTAAAAGTGCAAGGCAAAAGTTAATTTTCTCTCATCCTCATTTACTTCGATGAGTTTTACGGTGATTTGTGAGCCGTGGTGGAGAGCTTTTGCCTGTTTTTCGCCTTTGCGGCGTTTGGCTTCGTAGAGGGATAGTTCTTTGTTAAACTTGTAGCCGCGTTTTTGCAGAGAAGCGGTTGGGACCATACCTTCTACGGTGCTTTCGAGCATTACATACATGCCCCATGGGGTGAGGCCGCTCACGGTGGCATCGAAGGTTTTGCCTTCTTGTCCCGCCATATATTGAGCCTTTTTTAGCTCGGCGACTTCGCGCTCCAGGGCTTCTGCGGCACGCTCGGTGCGTGAGGCTTGGGCGCAGATGGAGGGCAGTATTTCGCTAAAATTTTCGCGTTCTGCCGCTGTACTTTTTATGATTCTGTGGACTTGCAGGTCAGCATATCTGCGAATCGGAGATGTGAAGTGGCAGTACGCGTCCGAAGCCAGCCCAAAGTGGGTCGGATTGTCACTTGTGTATTTTGCCTGCGGCAAAGCCTGCAAAACCGCTGTAGAAATAGCGTATGATGCATGGGTAGTCTTTACTGCATCCAAAAACTGTTGCAATGTGCCTGCGGTGGGTCTTAGGATTTTTTTGCCCTTATTCATCAGACGCATGTTTTCTACCATTTTTTGCAATGCGGCGAGTTTTTCGGCTTTTGGCTCATCATGTGTGCGATACACAAATGGGGTCTTTAAAAAATGTGTGGCTATGGTCTCATTGCAAAGTATCATAAATTCTTCGATTATGCCCGTGGCATTGTTACGCGGATAGCGTTCTATTGCGGTGGTTTTGCCTGTTTCATTCACGATGACCTTGGACTCGGGCAGGTCAAAGTCTAATGCACCACGTTTTTGTCGTTTTTTATAGAGGATTTCTCGCAATGTGTCCATTCCGTTGACCAGCTCGTCATTACCTTCTTCGAGCAAAGCCTGCACTTCGTTGTATGTGTAGCGTTTTTTGCTACGGATTACAGACTCAGCGATTTTATGAGAGATGACATCACCGTTTTTATCCACTTCCATCAGACAGCTAAGTGTCAGTCTGTCCACATCAGGAAAAAGTGAACATATTCCGCTGGAAATTTTATGCGGCAACATCGGAATCACGCGGTCTGCGAGATAGATACTCGTACCACGCTGTAGGGCAGAAGCATTGATGTCTGTGTTTTCCCGGACATAATGTGACACATCGGCTATATGGACACCAAGTCGAAAGCCTTTGTCGTTTTGGGTAAAGGATATGGCATCGTCAATATCCTTTGTATCATCGCCATCTATGGTGAAAATAAACTCATCACGAAAATCCAATCGGCCTCGGCAGTCACTCTCTGCTATTTCTGAAGGAATGTCTTGCAATTCCTTTTCGACTTCATCAGAAAACTCATAAGGAATACCCGCCTGACGTACAAGAGTAAGGACATCCACACCGACATCGTTTTTGTGACCAATCAACTCCGTAATGAGGCAGTTGCCGTGCTTTTTGTCTATAGAAAACACGACCCTGTGACCGTCTGCCAACCCGAAACGTGATATGGATTTGTAAGGGACTTCGAATGCATAGGGGATTTTTTTTTCGGTTGATTTTACATAGTGATTGTTACCTTCCGAAAAAAATGTACCCACCATTTTCTCACGGGAGATGATTTCTATGATTTTGCCGGAGATTTTGTTGCCCTCTGTCGGGCTTTCTGAGTCTACCTTGCAGATTACCTCGTCGCCGTGCAATGCGCCAAAAGTCGCATGAGGTGGGATAAAAACATCTTCGCCTTCATTTTGCAACACAAAGCCAAAGCCTCGTTCATTACCGATAAACTTTCCTGTGACTTGGATTTTCTTTGTGCTTTTTTTCATAGTTTTTTTCCATTATTCCCTTGTATATATTTTGCCTTAAAAACGCAAATTAATTACATGAATTTTGTAAAGGAGTGAGTTTTATGACACGTTTTGCTAAAGGAGTAATCAGCGGAGTTACCGCAGGTCTGTTTATCGGGGCTAGTATCGCTGCCGCCACGACGGACAGCAAAGACCGCCGCCGTATGATACGTGACGGCAAGCGCGCAATGCGTAAAGCCGGGCATTACTTTCACGATATGTTTGACCATGACTAAAATCGCGAACTTAAATATTCAAGGCTCTCTTTGGCGGCTTGTAGGGAGGTAATACCTACAGCCTTGTCGAGTTCTACGACAAAACCTGCCACTCCTGCGGATTTTGATGCTTGCAGTATTGCAGGAATATCCAACGAGCCTTTGCCTACGGGACGGTCCTCAAACCCATTTTCTACCTCAATGGTGTCTTTTAAATGAACAATGGGACAGCGTGAGGCGTATTTTTTGATATACGCCTCCGGGCTTTGTCCCGCAGCGCGTACCCATCCTACATCCAGTTCTGCTTGCAACGCAGGTACATCCTCAAAGAGCTTGTCGAGGACAAAAGTGTTGCATGGCAGTTTTTTATACTCGAAGGCATGATTATGATATGCAGGGACAATATCCTCACCCATGCATTTTTTGCTAAAACTTTCGAACAGTGATTTTTCGTATTTATTGCCACCGGGGAGCAACTCCTCGGCGACCATTGGTATGGCAAGATACTTACAACCCAGTGATTTGTAATCGACGACAGAGACATCAGGTGCTACATGTGCACTGATTGCAGTCAGGCCAACTTCATCCAGGACTTTTCTAAATTCCAAAAAGCCCATATCGTATATCCCTGCGAGTTCTACATAGTCGTAGCCGATTTCCTTTACCTTTCGTAAAGTGCCGACTACATCCTGTGCAGTAAAATCACGAACGGTGTACAATTGCAATGCTACAAATGGTTTCATGTGTTACCTCCTTGTATCGCGCTCACCCTGTCCGAGAGCGGCGGGTGGCTGTATTCCATCATTACAACAAATGGATGTGGTGTGAGATTGCCCAAGTCCTCGCGATAGAGTGTCTTTAATGAGGCGACACCTGCTTCCGCACTTGTCAAATCCCTTGCATACGCGTCTGCCTCGTATTCATGCTTGCGAGATATGATATTAACAGGGATTTGCAAAATCGTCATAACCGGAGCCATCAAAATCGCTGCCACATATACACCAAAAGCTACATTTGCCCCTGAAAATCCAAACGCCTGAGACACCTCGGGTATGGTGACAACAAAATATGCTGCCGCCAGCATTATCCCAAAAACCAACAAACTAATCGGTGCGGATTTTAGGACATGAGACTTTTTTGCATGTCCTATTTCGTGCGCGAGGACTGACAGTATTTCTTCTTCGGGCATTTTTTCCAACATCGTATCAAAGAGTCCTATAGTTTTTGTTTTGCCAAAACCCGCCGCAAATGCATTAAGCTTTGCACTGCGTTTAGAAGCATCCACCTTGTATATTGCCTTAAACTTATAACCTGTTTGCACTGCCATTGCCTCTATCTTGTCACGGAGAGGGCCGTCCTCGAGTGGAGTAAGCTTATAAAAAATCCTTATCATAAGCGGAGAAATAAACATCATAAATACCTGGAACGCAAGCAGTATAAAGAAGAATGCGAAAAACACCCACTCGCCGATGGTATTGTACAAAAGCAAAAACAACGAAAATAATCCGCCCAAAATCAAGCCACCAATAACAAGCTCCTTTATAAAATCAATAAAATACGTAAGAGGTGTTGTTTTATTAAAACCGTATCTCTCTTCGATTACAAATGTGCCGTATATACCCATGACTGTCTCCAAAACCACAGCCGCAAGTATAGGAATACCCATCATAAACAGGCTGGTGAGATAAATATTATTTGTGTAAACATTTATCCACTCATACAGTCCAAAATGCACATTAAGCAACAGAATGACAAGCATAAATACAACACCGATTAGCTCATCCACTATAGAAAATCGCAGACATTCCCGCTTATATCGTTGCTCTTTGTCGTATTTCTCTTTGTCAAAAACATCCTTTACGTTTTCAGGCATAGGAGTGTTCATCTTCGTATATGTGAGATATTTTAGAAAAAGGCTAAACAACACAGATACAAGAAAAACTCCGATAATTAATACTCTCATTATCTATTCTCCTTATTTACAAAATACCATGCTATGTTACCGAGACGTTCTACATATTCGCCGCGATAATGCGCCCAATCAGGGACTTCTGTTACATGTATGCCGAGCAACTCTCCTGCAAAGACGGCGGCGTTTAAAAACGCACCTACATTGGTGGGATGAGAAGCATTAGGGCGAAAGAGGTCGGCTGTTGGGTATCGCTCTGCCGCATAAACCCATGCCCTCGGCATATCCACAAAAAGCGCGCCACTCACCGCCGCGATATGACTCCAATGTTCGGCGGCTTCTGCTTGATATTCTGCACTTGGCCAGTCATCATGATTTATTGCAGGCAAAAAAATTATGGGAATTGCTCCCTCTGCACGCGCCGCATGACTTAGCCGCCATGCCGCGTTACCGTCACCACTCGCTTGCAAAACAACAAAATCGTAGGATTGCTCCTTCATCTGTGCTTTTGCACTCTCTTCCAACTCATCCAATCCCACACCACCATGTGTCTCTCGGGTCGTCCACAGCATTATATTATTATCCAATGCTATATCATTAAATTGCGTCGGCGTTTCTCCGATAAAGGTGAGACTGTTTCCTACCCACATAATCCGCAGTTCACGCTCAAATATTAGGGGCAAAGGGCGGATGATTTCATCAATGCTTTGCCAAAGCGACGTGAGCGAAAAGCCCTCTGCTTCCAGTAGCGTCAAAATCTCCGAAAATTGTACGCTATCGTGGTTGAGCATTGTTACGAAAAAAAACGTCGTAGGCTCGGAGGTTTGCGTAAGCAACTCAACTATAGGGCCTGCATAAATACGCGGGTTTTCTTCGTAGGCAAATGCCAACCTCTGCCACATGAGATTTTCTTCCGACCAGAGCATATCTGCAAGACTCGGGAAATCACGAAGGGCATCCACCTGTTGCTCCAAAGGCACATCAAAAAGCAAGTCTGCTACATCTATTAAATCTGAAGCCAAAAGGATGGACTTGTTGTTTTCTTCAGCAAAATCCTGAAAATAACTCTGCACAGAATATTTGCCAAGCCCCGCAGTACGCCTTACAGAAAACTCATTGTCAAACTCCATAATCAGTGCGTGAGGTGTGAGGTTATTAACCTGCTCAATTGTAAGTCCAAATGTCGGCAACTGTAGCATAAAATTTTGCAAAACATCATCAGGCAAAATATCCGCCAGTATCACACCATCGGGCAAAAACACTAAATCTGCTACATGATTTTCATACTCTTCAAGCTCCTCATCAGTACGCACCCCATCCCAAAACACAAAAACATCAGCGCGATTTTTGGCATCCAGCACATAAGAAGCAAACGGAAACCACTCCTCGACCCCATAAGGAGGTGCGTTTAGCAAATACGCAACATTATTGCCATGCTCCACACGGGTAAGTTGTCCGCTAAACGCATCGGGACGTTCTTCCGAAACGAGGACAGGGGCTTCTGTGACAGCTTCTGTGACGACTTCTGTCGGAGGCAGCTCATAGTGAAGTTCGTCACGGCTGTCTCCCTGACCACAAGCAACAAGGAAAAGTATAAACAAAATAAATTTCTTCATCATAAAACCCTCTCTAAATTACATAAAAGGCCTAACTGCTACCCCTTTTTCTGACAAATATTCTTTCAGCTCTTGTGGGGTATAGTTTTTTTCCAGCCTGGGGGAATACAACATACTGCTTATGATTGCGGCCTGTGTTTGTGTCTGTGTAAAAACATCCGAGAGATGCTCGGGTCTACCTGCACCACCCGATGCTATGAGTGGCACCCGCACTGCGGCTTCGGCTTTTTTCATCAAGGGTATGTCATAGCCGCCCAGTGTGCCGTCGTTATCTATGGAGTTTAGACAGATTTCTCCCGCTCCGAGGGATTCTCCTCGCTTTAGCCATTCGATGGCATCCAAGCCTGTAGCGGTACGTGCGCCGTCGATATAAACCTGATAGCCGCTGGGAAATTTGACCGTATCGGCCTCACGCTTTACCTGTGTGGAAAGCACTATGCATTGTGAGCCAAATGCCTTCGCGCCGTCTTTTATTATTTCGGGATTGCGTACCGCCATGGAGTCTACGCTTATTTTTTCTGCACCCGCCTTCAGGGCTTCGTACATGCCTTGCAGGTCTTTTATTCCCCCTCCTACCGTAAAAGGAATAAATACCCGCGCCGCCACTTTTTTTACCGTTTCTATATCAATTAGCCTCTTGTCAGAGCTTGCATGTATGTCATAAAAAATAAGCTCGTCGATTTGCGCATGATACATCTCACTCGCCAACACATCGGCGGGTGCAACATCAATATTATCTTGGAACTGAATCGCCTTTGTGACGCGCCCTTCTACGATGTCAAAGCACGCAATAAGCCGCCTCGTCAGCATGAGCAAAACCTCCTTAGCAGTGCAAGCCCGGCTTCGCCGCTTTTTTCTACATGAAACTGCATTCCGTGGATGTTGCCGCGCCTCACCGCCGAGGCAAAAGTGCCGCCATAGTCCGTAGTCGCCCAAATGTCGTCAGGGTCGAACGGTGTGGCGTAGTAGGAATTGACAAAATAAAAAAATCCGCTATCGCCATCAATAAAATTAACCTCATTCCAGCCCATCTGCGGGACACGCACCGAGTCCCTATCAAAGCGGCGCACATTCCCCTTTAACCAGCCAAAGCATTTTTGGTCGCCCTCTTCGCTATACTCAAACAGCATTTGCAAACCTACACATATACCAAGGAATGGTTTTTTTTCTTGCAAGACGAGTTTTTCTAACATAGGAAGCATTTGCATTTCTTCCAAAGAATCCATTGTGGCTTTAGCACTGCCTACACCGGGCAGGATGATATGAGTAGCATCGAGCAAATCAACCGCAGAGCGGGCGAACTGTGCATCAATACCAAGATGTGTGACAGCATGTTTTACGCTGGGTGCATTGCCCGCCTTGTAGTCAATGATTTTTATCATGCCAAAGTCTCCTGACCATAGTATGAATCATTGCCATGCTTGCGAAGATAATGTTTGTCCAACAATTCTTTTTGCATGGGAGAAATCGCCGGGTCACGTTGCAGATTATGCCATGCCATAAAGGCTATTTCTTCTAAAACAACGGCATTATGCGCCGCATCCATCGCATCCTTGCCCCATGTAAAGGGGCCGTGACTGGCGACCAACACCCCGGGGATTTCGTCGGGCTTGGTACATGTCTCGGCTATTACATTGCCCGTTTGATGTTCGTACTCGCCTACGATTTCGTCGGGAGTGAGGAGCCGCGTGCATGGTACTTCTCCATAAAAATAGTCGGCATGGGTAGTCCCCAGCGCAGGTATGGCCATACGTGACTGCGAAAAAACAGTCGCCCAGCGGCTATGGGTATGCACTACACCGCCGATATTAGGAAAACGGCGATACAGCTCCAAATGTGTAGCCAAATCCGATGACGGATTTAGCCCGCTGTCCACCACTTCTCCCGTTTTAAGGTCTACCACCACCATGTTATATGGCGAAAGCTCCTCATACGAAATCCCACTCGGCTTGATTGCAATCAGACCCCACTCGCGGCAGATTCCACTGGCATTGCCCCATGTACTTATTACGAGATTTTGCTTTGGGAGCAACATATTTGCTTCCCATACTTGTTTTTTTAGCTCTGTTAATGTCATTTTGCACTCTCCTATACATTTTCCACAGCGGACTTTTGCACTGCCAAGCCACGTCTGTAATTTTTTAAAAATTTTTCAAACCCATCCATATCGGATTTTTCGGCCTTTGATAAATTGTCGCCGCCTGCGTTTGCAAAAACTCTCTCCGACAAAAATTTGTCCAGCGTAATGCCACCACCCGCGTTTTTATAAGCCGCAAGCAACGCCATACCCCACGCGCCCCCTTCGCCCGCTGTTTCCATTACATCCACAGGGGTACCCAAAGCCGCCGCCATTAGCCTTTGTGCCACTCCCGGGGTTTTAAACAGTCCGCCGTGGCCTTGGATTTTTTCTAATGATACATTTTCTTCCCACAAAATTTCCATCCCAATCCGCAATGTTGCCATGGAAGAAAACAGCAAAGTCCGCATAAAATTAGAAAGGGTGAAGTCAGCTCCGAGCGAACGTACAAAAAGTGGCCGCCCCTCATCCAAACCCACAATCGGCTCACCCGAAAAGAAATTATATGCAAGCAACCCACCACAGTCCGAGTCTGCGCCATCACTCACAGCCATACTGTACAACTTTTCGTACAACTCGCTTTTACTCACATCTACGCCAAAGCAGGATAGACTCTCTCCAAAAACGCGCACCCATGCATCCAAATCCGATGTGCAGTTATTGCAATGCACCATTGCGACGGGTTTTCCTGTAGGTGTTGTCACCATATCAATTTCTGTATATACGTTTTTGAGGTCGTTTTCCAGCACAATCATTGCGAAAACAGATGTCCCCGCAGATATATTGCCTGTGCGTGGGGCTATGGCGTTTGTGGCTACCATACCTGTACCTGCGTCACCCTCGGGCGGGCATAACGGAGTACCTGCAAGACGACTCGGCAATCCAAGCAGTTTTGCACCCTCTTCTGTCAGCCTCCCCGCATCATCCCCCGCGTTTAAAATCCGTGGGAAAACCTCTGTGACTCTGACACCTGTTTCTTTGTAAAAATCATCTGCCATACGCATGTTATACCCACCATTTTCCAGCGGGAACATCCCCGACGCGTCGCCTACGCCCAGCACCTTTTCACCCGTTAGCTTCCAATGCACATAGCCCGCGAGTGTGGTCATATAATCAATATCACACACATGTGTCTCACCGTTCAAAATCGCCTGATACAAATGGGCTATACTCCATCTTTGTGGCACATTAAAATCAAACCGTTTTGTAAGCTCTGTGGCGGCTTTTTCTGTAGTGGTATTGCGCCATGTACGGAAGGGCGTGAGCAACTCGCCCGCTTTGTCAAACGCCAAATAACCATGCATCATAGCAGACACGCCGACCCCACGCACATCCGACAGCTCAAGAGAAGCCACGCTCGCACGCACGCCTTCCCACATCTCATCCAGTCCATAAGTCCAAAATCCATTTTCAAATTTATTTTCCCATTCAAACGCACCCGTTGCGACCGGTTTAAAATCTTCGCCCACCAAAACTGACTTAATACGAGTCGAACCCAGCTCGATTCCTAAAAATTTATCCATGTAACATACCCCTTTTGACATTTTTATAAAATTTGTCATAATTATAGCAAAAAAAAGTTGAATAAAACAAATAAAAAAAGTAAAATAAACAACCTACATATTCCTGCCCGAAAGGGGTTGAGTGATTGCATAGTCATTCCGAAAGAAAGTTGCTGGAGCAAATCGAGTTGCAAAACAGGCTCATTGCACGCATAAGTCATAGTTTGCGCACGCCGATTACAGCAGTTTTAGGGATTAGTGATGTTATGCTGCACGACACATCCTTGCCCGCGCACATAGAAGAAGCCTTCCGACGCATACAAAACTCCGGCAAAGTGATGCTCGGGGTTGCAAATGATATAGTATCCTTACAAAACATGGGAGACGGTACAAAACCCTCGTCCGCTTCGCCATACGACATAGCCGCACTCGTTAGCGAAATCACACAGTTGCATCTCATCCACTTGGGTAGCCGCCGCATAGAGTATAAGGTAGAAATTTCTCCGACAATACCTTCTGTTTTGGTGGGTGACGAGCCCAGAGTCAAACAAGTACTGGACAATCTCCTCGCAAATGCCTTCAAATTTACAGAAACAGGCACAATCAAACTCACCGCCGACTGGCAAGAAACAGACGACACACGAGGAAATCTAATATTTGACCTGATGGACACAGGGCTTGGAGAAATAAACAAAAACGATAAATTTGGCATATCCATAATAGAAAAAACTGCCGCATACCTAAACGCAACAGTAAAAATCCAAAACGAACCGGGTATGGGAATGCGTGTAAGGGTAATAATCCCACAAACAAAGACCCAAAACGACGAAATCTTAGGTGCAGAGGCAACACAGAGCCTATCTCGTTTCCAAGGCGTGAAGATGAGCGAACAAGCCATAGAGCCTGTGCCTATGCCGTATGGCAAAGCACTTGTGGTGGACGATGTGGAGGCTTGTTTATTCTTGGTAAAGGGGATGCTCGGTTTTTATGAAATCCAAGCAGACCTTGCCTCAAACGGCGGCGAAGTAATCGAAAAAATAATAAATGGCAACACATATGACATCATCTTTATGGACCATCTTATGCCGGAGCTGGACGGCGTAGCCGCGACAAAAGCACTGCGCGAGATGGGCTACACCGCCCCGATAGTAGCACTCACAGCAAATGTGTTTGGCGACAAAGACGAGTATCTAAGCGCGGGCTTTGATGCATATATTTCAAAACCAATAAATCCGGAAGAATTTGACACCGTATTGCATAAATATGTACGGGACGTACAACCCCGGCATGTACTGGATGCCGTATCAAACCGAGAAACAGAGCAATCCCAAGCAAAAGAAAATTCTCTTCTAATCCACGCAGATGTAGCAGAAAAACTCCGCCAAGACTTCGCACGCAAACAACGCAATGTATATACAGACATCACAGTAGCCCTGGGCAACGGCGAGACCGAGACTGCCCAATGGCATCTGGACGCAATAAAAAACATGGCAGGCATGATAGGCGAGCCAATACTAACAAAAGTAGCCTCCGATACCACCACAGCAATCTCCAACGGAGACATCCCCACTCATCTGCTGGAAATGCTTAACCAAGAACTCACTCGCGTCTTGGCGGGGATTCCCGACGAATCAGAACGCCCCCAAATGCCCCTGACCTACGCCGAAACTCAAACCCTGTTCGACACAGTGCAAGAGCTGCTCGAAACAGACAGCGCGGAATGCACCTTCCTAATCGAAAAGCTCCAAATCATCAGCGGAAGCGAAGAGCTGGTAAAAAACATCGAAAACTTCGACTTCCCACAGGCATTATCTTCACTGGAAACCTTGCGCAAAAACAGCACGCCCTCATAGCCTATCTGTCACTACAATCCCCGCTTTTTCGAAAAAAGCGCGGACAAAGTCATCCCACGCAATATCCAGTGACTTATCCATCGCAAATTCTTTTTGCGCACATGCAGTTGTAAATGTAACGCCGTCGTTCTCATAAACTATGTTTAAAAAGAGAGCGGCGGCATTTTTATGTATTTCAGGAGCGGCGGCATAAGAAAACACCAACTTCAGCATTTTTGGCTTTTCCGTTAGTTTTATGATTTCGTACACAAGCGGCCGAGTTGTTTCCCACTTAGCATAGCCCTCTGTCTCTGCCGCGCCATCTATCGCCACGCGCACCACAGTCACTATCTCTGCCAACCTTGCCTCATATGAATCAAAAAGACCCTCACGCAAGAGTCTCCCCATAAACTTTTTTACATCGTCTTTATGTAATTCCAAGGCTAACATTTATTTCCATCTCCTATGCACACTTTTTTACAGACCTCATATCATGCTAGTAGAAGTGTACAACTTCTGACTAATAATATTTTTTTGGAGGTATATCATGGTAGAATCTCGTAAATGCCTTGTGGACAGTATGATTAGGCATATCGGCCAAACTGTCACCATTTTTACCACAAGCGGCGGCCTTAGCGGAAACGGCTTTAGCGGAGTATTGCTTTCTGCCGACTGCGACTGCGTCCGTCTACTCGCCGACATAGGCGCACCACCCGCCTGTGTGGGCGGTAGCAAAGTCAAGTATAGCCCAAAAAATGAGGAAATTCAAGGGCTTGAGCGGTTCAGACCAAAACATCTACCTGCCTTCCTTAATCTTAACAAAATGCAGCTCAAACATACGCCTGTCTATCGCGGATACATTGTCTAAAATAAGGCCGCAAGCAAATGACAATAGCCCCGCAAGGATAACAAACAGCGACACAAACAATGTCGGAAAGCGCAGTACATAGCCTGTCTGTAAAAATTCTATAAGTATGGGAACAAAAAAACCTACGCCCAAAATCATGCAGATGAGCGCGAGTACACCAAAAAACCGCAGTGGGCGATAGTTTTTATAAAGCCGAAAAATCGTGCGTAACACCCTTGCGCCGTCCGAGTACGTGTTGAGCTTAGAGACACTACCCTCGGGGCGGTCTTTGTAGTCTATGGGGATGGACTCTACGAGCATGTTTTTGTCCAGTGCAAATACGGTCATATCTGTCTCTATCTCAAAACCTCTGGATGTGATGGGGTATGATTTTACAAAAAGGTGCGAAAAAGCGCGGTATCCGGACATTATATCCTTTACCTCGCTACTAAACATCACATTTATAAGCCGCCGCACCAGTTTATTGCCAAAGTTATGAAAAGGTCGTTTGTTCTGCAAAAAATACGTAGTGGAAAGCCTGTCCCCCACGACCATGTCACAACCTTTTTCTAATACATGGGCGCACATCTCTTTTGCGTGCTTTGCAGGATATGTGTCATCACCATCCACAAGCAGATAGCAGTCAGCAGATATATCTCGGAACATCGAGCGTACCACATTCCCCTTACCTTGCCTGTACTCACGGCGCACAACAGCACCCGCCTCACGAGCGATTTCAAATGTGCCGTCGGTAGAATTATTGTCGTATACATAAATCTCTGCCTCGGGTAACGCGGCGCGAAAATCCGCCACTACCTTAGCGATTGTTATGCCCTCATTGTAACATGGTACCAACACAGCAATTTTGCCCTGCATAAAAAATCAACACCAATCAACACGACTTTGCCCCATGTTACCGCGATTTTCCTATTTTTTCAAGCATTTCGCGGAATCCTGAAAGCGTACACATCTCTGTTCCTTCTAATATAACAGAAGCGGCGGCGGCGGCCATCGCCGCAGGCAAATAATCATGCTCGTCCATCCCATGAACCACAGCGTACACCAGACCCGCTACCATCGCGTCCCCTGCGCCCGCGACACCTCTTGCAGTAACAGAAAGAGCGGGCATCCTGTACTCATTTTTGGAAGAAACAAGAAATGCCCCATCAGACCCCATGGACACACAAGCGATTTTTACCCCGCGGGACATTATTTTTTCTTGTACGGTTTTGACCGACTGTCCCCCAAAGGTGCTTTCCAGCTCAAACAAATTTGGCTTTACTGCAAATATTTTTGACCTTGCGAGTGCGACCCGCAACGCCTCCCCCTCCGTATCCAAAAAGACCCGCCCGCACCAAACATCACAAATCCGTGCATAAAAATCTGCCGCCACACCCTGCGGACAACTCCCGCTTAAAATCAAAATATCATCGTCACATACATTCAGCGTTTTTATTTTTCCTAAGAGGCAGCTCTGCAACTCCTCGGAGACAAAAGCACCTGACTGGTTTAGCTCCGTCATCACTCCGGTACTTTCTTCGTAAAGCTTGATATTGGTACGTATCGCACCTTCGCATTCTACAAAATCATGCCCTATAGAAAGCTCATTTAGTCTGCTTGTAAGAGCTTCACCATTTTCTATAAAGTTAAATCCCGTACATACAGGCTCCAATCCCAAGTTTTTTAATGCAATGGCGACATTAATACCCTTGCCCGCAATATCACTACGGATATGCTGTACGCGGTTTAGCCCACCTCGAGTATAGGATTTTACGGTATACATCCAATCTATGCATGGATTTAGATTTACTGCAATAATATTCATAAAACACGCCCTCAAAAAAAATATTAACAATTATAACATAAAATAATTATCCCCATTTCCATTTTTTAGTGCTATAATGACCGGAGAGTTGGCAAAGCAGAAAAGGGGTGGTGCTTATGAAGGGTAAAGCCTATGATTTAGGACGGCTCTCTGCTTCCGGCAATTTTGATATAGGTGTCAGCACACGGTTTTATTATAATACGCAGGACTATTTTGATGCACTTAGTGAGTTTGCAGAGGGATATGCACGAGATTTGGGCAACTACACCCCCGCTTTTGTGGTAAACAGTGACCTGGACCGTGACGAGTTTATGAAAGAATGCTTTATTATCCGCGCTGATTTTATACGCATGGGTATGACAAATTTGCTGGAAACGCTTGTTGTAATGGAAGATGCGGCAATAAGTCGCAATATGAAAGAATTTTCTGACGGACAGGTGAGATACCACGCTACGCTAAAGATTAATCAAAGCGAAATAAAGGCGGCAGAACGTTGACATTTACTGCACAAATATGGTAGCATGTCCGTTGCGCGTAAAATCGCGCTATCCTTGCGTACACAAGATGTACGCCACAGACCGGGAGGTGCAACAAAATGAACAAGTACGAACTTGGAGTAATCATCAAAGCAGACCTCGATGAAGAAACGTTCCGCGCAGAAACAGAGCGTGTACATGGGTTTATCACACGCTTTGGCGGTACTATCGAAACAGTGGATGACTGGGGCCGCAGGAAACTGGCCTACCCCATCCAAAAGCTAACAGAGGGTATGTACAGCTTTATCACGTACACAGCCGAAGGCAATACCCCAAAAGAAGTAGAAGCTCGCCTCAGACTGCAAGAAAACGTCCTTCGCTTTCTCACCATACGCAGAGATGAGGACGAAGCAGTAGAAACAGCAAAGGAAGAACCAAAAGAAGAGGTAGAAGCGTAGGGGGGAGTAATTCAAATGAACAAAGTAATACTATTGGGCCGCCTTACAAAAGACCCCGAAATTCGCTATTCTCAAAACGCCGAACCCGTATGCATTTCTAAGTTTACACTGGCAGTGGACAGGCGTTTTAAAAAAGAAGGCGAGCCTGATGCCGACTTCATATTATGTGTGGCGTTTCGTCGTACAGCAGAGATGATGGAGCGGCATGTAAAAAAGGGCATGATGATTTCCGTCTGCGGCAGTCTGACCGTGCGTTCATTTGACGATAACACGGGACAACGCCGCTGGATTACAGAAGTAACCGTGGACGAAGTCAGTTTTGCAGAGAGCAAATCTGCCTTTGAGGCGCGAATGGCAAGAGGCGGTGGCGACAACTATAACCCCGCACATATTCCGCCATCCCAAGGCTCATCACCCGAGCCCGAAGGCTTTAAAGCTATCACACAAAGTATAGACGAGGACGACGACTTACCATTCTGAGGAGGTTAACATGCTACAAAAAAGACGTGGGCGACGCAAAAAACGCGTCTGCCAATTCTGTGTAGACAAAGTATCATCCATAGACTACAAAGATATAGCAAAACTTCGCAAATATGTTTCTGAACGCGGCAAGATTCTTCCCCGCCGTGTAACAGGCAACTGTGCAAAACATCAACGCGCTATGACCATGAACGTAAAACGCTCAAGGCACATGGCTCTCATGGCCTACACACAAGAATAAGACCCTAATATTTTGGGGCTGCCTCACGCAGCCCCATTTTTTTATAGCTCTATAGGGCAATTTCGTCCATTATGCTTTTTAGCTCATGGAGTTTTTCTACCAGCTCGATTACTTTTTGCTCGGAGTGGGGGAGCTTGTGGCTTATTGCTTGTATCATCTCCCATGGGCGCATGTTTTCATCAAGCTCCGGGAAGTTTTTTAGGTAATTTTCCATTTTTTTGCCTCGCTTTTTTATCATTGGTACATATTATTCAACAGGCTCGTCTCGTGTGCTATAGGTGTTTATGTGAAAGGATGAACCGTCAATGAAACAGCGACCGATAACCACATTGCATATGATAATGTCTGCTGATGGCAAAATCATCACTGAATCGCTTGTTCCTGCGAAATCAATGAAAAACGGTATCGCCCGAGTTGAAAATCGCGAACGTTGGCTGCTGGACTCGGGGCAGGTACAGTCGAAGTCAGGCATAAACAACGAGCCTTTCTCAGAAAAAACTGAAGTCAGCTTTGTTCTAATCGACAATACACATCTAAATGAGCGAGGTGTGGAGTATTTTTCCAGACTGTCAAAAAAATTTGTGCTGGTGACAGCAAATGCCAATCATGCTGTACATAAAACATCTTTTGATAACGTGAGTGTGATTTTTCAACAAAAATTAAACTTCCAAAAGATGTTAGAAAATTTATACGAAAACCACGGATGCAAAAAAATCACAATCCAAGCAGGTGGCATATTAAACGAAATTTTCTTGCGAAATAAGCTTTTTGACTATGTAGATATAATGATAGCCACCCCGGAAAGTGGCCATGAAACAATGCCGGACAGCACGTCTATGCTATGCGAAAGTGAATTTTATAAACTCGGCAATTTGCAACTGGAAAGCAGTGAAGTGCTGGATGACTGTATAAGGGTAAGGTATAAAGTAAGACGGATTAATTTATTTGACTTTGATACCTCCCACATGCCCAATCGGTAGCTCCTGCTGCGGAGAAATGGGTCCCATGGGTATGATTAATCGCGGCGAAGGTCATTTTTATGGCAACCCTCTCGGTGCTGTATGTGTAATACCCATAAGTGCCATAAAATGTATTACAGCGAAATAATTCGAACTCGGTCGAGACCGTTTCTCATTTATTTCGCTTTACTCTAAAACATCACCGTCATTGATTTTGTATCCGCGCAGGAATGTGGCAGCGTCCATGCGTTTTTTGCCGACAGCTTGCAGTTCTGTGATAAAAACCATGCCGTCGCCTGTTTTTATTGCGATGCCGTTATCGTTTTTTGTGAGTACCGTCCCGGGAGGGAGTGATTGTGGTATGTCGGTTGTGTATGATGCTTGGTGGATTTTAAGCACTTCTCCGTTATGGATGCTGTAACAGCCCGGCCATGGCTGTAGTGCGCGTGTTTTGTTGATTATGTTTTTGCTTGTGTCGCTCCAGTCGATTAGTCCGTCGGTTTTTTTTATTGTTTTGCAATGGGTGGCCAGGGCTTCGTCCTGTGGTATGTGCGATGCTGTGCCGTTTTCGATTGCGGTCAAAGCCTCGACCAAGGCCTCTGCGCCCAGTTCTGCCATTTTGTCATGCAACTGCGGCAACATGTCCTCTGTTTCGATTGGCAATTTTTTTTGCAAAATTATGTCACCTGTATCGAGTCCTACATCCATCTGCTGTATAGTAATCCCGGTCTCCGTATCTCCGTTGAGCAAAGCGGCTTGTAGCGGCGAAGCACCTCTATACTTTGGCAACAGCGATGCATGTACATTGATACAGCCATGTTTAGGCATGGCGAGGACACCCTTGGGCAATAGCAATCCATATGCCGCCACAACAAAAATATCCGCGCCAAAGCTCGCAAGCTGAGTGCGGATTTCTTTTGCTTCTGATAGCCTCAGTGTCCCGGGCTGTAAAACGGGAATCCCCTGTGAGACTGCGGCTTCTTTGACCGGGCTTGCCGCAAGTTTATGCCCACGTCCTGCGGGGCGGTCGGGCTGTGTACATACCGCTACCACATCATGCCTTGCGATGACTACTTCCAAGGATGGTACGGCAAACTGCGGCGTTCCCATAAATACGATTTTCATGCTATCTTCGTCCTGCTCTTTTTTTGATTACGCCCTGCCTTTGCATTTTGCGCTCTTGCATACGTTTTTTGCGGGCGCGTTTGCGGGCGCGCAACTGTTCTTCGTTTATCATCTGGATGTTTGTCGCCTTGTCTATAAACAAAACGCCGTCGAGATGGTCCAGCTCATGGCACATGATGGATGTAAGAAAATCGTCTGCTTCCACCTCATACTCTTTGCCTTCTCGGTTTGTTGCCCTTACCTTTATGTTAAACGGACGCTCCACATCCCCACATCGCCCGGGGACAGACAGACAGGCTTCGTTACATTTTTGTGTGCCTTCGCTTTCTATTATTTCCGGGTTTATGAGTTCGTATAATTCATCCTCAAATTCTACGACAACTACGCGTTTAAGTTGTCCGATTTGGGATGCGGCAATGCCCACGCCGTCTACATCGTGCAAGGTTTGCTTCATATCGTCCAACAGCTCGATAATGGCGGGCGTTATTTCTTTTACTCGCTTGCATTTCTTTTTTAAAATGTCGTCGCCTTCTCTGCGAATTTGCCGTAATGCCATTTTATTTACACTTCCTATTCCGAAAAAGTATTGGTCAAATGTATGGTCAAGCCCTTTAGAGGGTCATTTTCTTTTAGCTTCTTTATACAATATAACACAAAAGCGATGAGAGATGTTTCTTCTTGGCATTTTACAAGCAATTTCCACCTAAACTGCTTCTTCACCATAGAAACAAACGCGGGCGAAATGCCGATAAGTTCAAAACGTCCCCTGCCATCGCGTTCATTGCAATACTCCATGATGGCAGAAAGCTTTTGCAATGCAGAAATCACCTCGCGTTCCCCGGCTCCCGTAAACATAACGGAAAACACATGGGAAAACGGTGGATAGTTCATGGCCTTGCGCAGCCCTATTTCGTGTTCAAAAAATGCATCATAGTCGCCCTTTTCTGCCAAAGCAATGGCATAATGCTCCGGGTTATATGTCTGAATAAACACCCGCCCCAACACATCCTGTACGTCCGTAGCACGCCCCGCTCGCCCCGAGACCTGCGTAAGCAATTGAAATGTATATTCGCCCGACCTAAAATCGCCGGTATGCAGGGACATATCCGCCGCTACAACACCCACAAATGTAACCCGCGGAAAATCCAATCCCTTAGCCACCATCTGTGTGCCGATTAAAATCTGCGCCTCACCTGCACGGAATGCATCCAAAATCTTAGCATGTCCAAACTTGCCTCGTGTGGTGTCAGTATCCATGCGCAAGACCTTTGCATCGGGAAAAAGCTCCGCTACCTCCTCTTCCACCTTTTGTGTGCCCGTGCCATAACGCCTGATATGCTTTGAGCCGCAAGCAGGGCAAGTCTGAGGCATGTTGGTGGCTTTTCCGCAATAATGGCAGAGCAACCTGTTTTTATCAGAGTGATATGTATGGTTAACACGGCAAGAATCGCATGTCATCACATGCCCACACCATCTGCAACTCACAAAAGAAGAATACCCGCGACGGTTCAAAAACAGAATGGCCTGTTGTCCCGCATCCAAGGTCTCCTGCAAAGCTTCCCTAAACTCACGCCCAAAAATCGCGGCATTACCCCTCGCCATCTCCTTGCGCATGTCTATGACACAAATATCGGGAAGGGTTTTGTTGATTCTTTCACGCAATTTTATTAGCTTATAGTCGGTTTTATGGTAGCTCTCCAGGCTTGGGGTTGCAGAGCCAAGGACTACTTTTGCGTTTGATAGCTCTGCACGTTTTATTGCCACTTCGCGTGCGTCGTATTTTGGCGATGTTTCGGAGTGATAGCTTTGCTCATGCTCCTCATCTATCACGATGAGTCCCAGATTTGGGAATGGTGCAAAAACAGCAGAACGCGGGCCTATGACAAGTGAAATTTCTGCATCAAGGGCGCGTTTCCATATCCTAAATCGTTCGCCGGAAGTAAGACGGCTGTGAGTGACTGCCACCGCCTCACCAAAACGCGCAGAAAAAAGGCCTACCATCTGCGGTGTGAGTGCGATTTCCGGCACAAGGACGATGGCTTGCTTGCCTGTAGAGAGTATGTCGGCGATTGCGTGGAGGTAGACTTCTGTCTTGCCACTGCCTGTTACGCCATGAAGTAAAATGGGGATGTTTGTTTCCTTTATTGCTGTTATTGCTTCTTGCTGTTCTGCAGTCAGGGTTATATCGGCAGGTGTGGCGGAACATGCAGAAAGCCTGTTGCGCGTGGAAGGAAAACGCCCATCCGCCTTAGAACTTGGGGTGATGGCACGCACGCAGTTTGCCAATGTAGTGTAGTACTTATCCTTCATCCAAAACGACAAAGCTAAGGTCTCCGACGTAAGTACCGAGAAGTCATCACATATACTGCTTATTTCTTTGATTTTTTCCACCGATATGTCGTCAGGCAACGTGTCAGAAAAGCCCATTACATAGCCTATACGGCTACCGCTACCCATGCCAAAAGGAACGCGCACGCGCATTCCTATCTGCAACTCGATTACACTTTTATAATGAAACAGACGGTCAACTTCGCTGTGAGTATGGTCTACGCATACCAATGCATAGGTACTCACTACTCACCTGTCTGCTCGTCGTCCAGTGCAAAACTTGGCTCGTCGTCATTGTCCTCATACAGAGCCATGTCATCTTCATCTTTTGTGGTGGCTTTTTCTTCGGCTACAAAGGGTGTAAAATGTTCTTCGTCGCTGTCCATATCGTAGGGTGTAGGCGCGTAGTCTTGCTTGAGGTCCTCGCGCAGGTCGTCCTTAGAAAGTGTAGAGCGATAGCGGAATATATCGCCGCGCCTTATAAACTCTTGGTCAGAGTCTATGAGACTGTCGTCCACTTTTATGCGCAATTTGCCCTCGTTCATTTCTTTTACCGCAATCGAAACAGCGCGGTCGGTGGGTGCATAGGTGAGAGGGTTTGCACCGTCGGTGAGCTGGCGTGCGCGTTTTGCCGCCGCAAGCACCACTGTATAGCGGCTGGTGACA
>WRGY01000096.1 GCA_009786925.1 Defluviitaleaceae bacterium
TTTTTTGCAAAATCAACCGCCCGCAAATGTCCGTCTACGAGGTCGGTCACATGGATGTAGTCGCGTACACCGGTGCCGTCGCGAGTATCAAAGTCATTCCCCGTTACAGTAAAATCCTTTAGCCGTCCGTCTACAGCCTGCACAATGCGTGGCATTAGATTGTTTGGTATGCCGTTTGGGTTTTCACCGATGATGCCGCTTTCGTGCGCACCTACGGGATTGAAATATCGCAACAAAACTACTGACCAATCTTTTTCACAGGCATCGCGCAGGATTTGCTCGCACATGAGCTTTGTCCATCCATATGGATTTGTTGCACCAAGTTCCATCGTCTCTGCAAGCGGCATAGCATTCCCATTTTTGTAAACTGTCGCAGATGATGAAAAAATGAGTCGCTTGACCCCATGCTTTTTCATCATTTTGCATAAATTTAATGTTGAGTTGATGTTGTTGCCATAATAGGTGACGGGCATGGCTACCGACTCCGCCACTGCCTTTAGCCCCGCAAAGTGGATGATGCAATCAAAGTCAAACTCCCGAAAAATATTTTCCAGTTCATTTTCATTACACAAATCTGCCTTATAAAAGGGAAGCGATTTGTTTGTTATTTTTTCTACACTACTTATTACATCCTTGTTGCTGTTGGATAAATTATCCACGCAAACAGCCTCATGACCCGCCTCCAGCAATGCTGCGCATGTATGACTCCCGATATAGCCTGTACCACCTGTTACTAAAATTTTCATGACTAAGCCTCCTTAAAATTATGTAAATTTTAGCACATTTTGTGAAAAACACCAAAACTTTAATTAGTGCAAATAATATAGAGCCGCTCTATGTGCGATTGTATATATTCTGTTATGATTTCCAACAAGATATTAACGATTTTTACAAATATTTTATTGCAATCGTGTTACAGTCATGTTAAAATGCGGAGCGGTTTGTCACGATGTTGGGTAAGTATACAAAGATATGGACACATATAAAATGGCCAAAAAGCCGGTTGGGGGTTATTTATGAGCGGAAATTTCGCAGAACATAGGAGCAAGATTATCTTTTTGGTTGTGGTGATTTCGGCATTTGTCGCCTTCTTTGCGTTGCGATCGGAAGGGCCGACGCTTCGCTTCCGCGACAGTGGTACCATCTATATTCCTGCATTTCATCAGGAGGGCAGTTATGCCGCATTTTTAGACTATCACGCCAATACGCCCTCAGGCACAGCCCGAGTGGGTGTTGACATTTTTAATCCGACTATGGGAGAAAATTTTGTCGTTATCCCTGATTTTGAGGGCAGGCGCGTACTCAGGACAGAAGAATATTCCTATGTGGAGTTTTCAGTAAATATTCCCGCATCGGGTCTTTACACAATCCATGTAGAGTATTTTCCTATAGTGGGTGACGGTGCGCGTGGTATAGATATTTCACGTATGTTGTATATAAATGGAGAACTTCCGTTTATAGGTGCAGAGCTTATTACCCTGCGCCGCGTGTGGGGGTCTGCCGGGCCTATCCGAGATGATGGACGCGGCAACCAAATCCGCCCACCACAAGTAGAACTCCCTCGCTGGGAAAGCGCGTATCTCAGAGACCGTCTGGGCTTTTTTACTGAACCTTACCGTTTTTATTTTGAAGCGGGCATAAACACAATAAAATTTGTCGGTATAAATGAGCCGCTTGCACTTAGCTCTCTCACATTGGCACCTGCAACGGAGCTGGTGACATATGCCGAGTTTAGAAACAACACCGCGCTTCCTGTTAATACGAGTGATTTTTATGTGAGGGTGCAAGGTCAGGATTCTACATTGCGTTCTTCTCCGAGTCTGTTTCCTCTTTTTGATAACTCCAGTGGGATTACCGACCCGCCCAGTGTTGCACTTATCACATTAAATATGATAGGCGGTACACCATGGCGTATACCGGGTCAGTGGATAGAGTGGGAAGTAGAGGTGCCATTCGATGGCCTATATAGGTTTTCTGTGTCTGCACGCCAAAACTACAACAGGGGTTTTGTTTCACACCGTACTCTCACAGTAAATGGCGAAGCTCCGTTTGCGGAGGTCGCCGCGATTCCCTTCCGATTTAACAATAGCTGGGAACTTAATACATTGCAAGACGACAGCGAATATTTTCTGATTCCCCTGAGGGCAGGTGCAAATACAATCCGTATGTATGCAACCCTTGGCGAACTTGGCGAAATCATTGATGCCCTGCTCGCCAGTGTACAACGGCTTAATGTGATTTATCGCGAAATCATTGTAATCACGGGCCCTGAGCCTGACCCTCTGCGTGACTACCGTCTCCATTACGCTCTGCCACATGTGATGGAAATGATTTATTTCGAAACAGGTGTACTATACGGTTTGTTGCAGGATATGGAAAATTTCCTCGGGGAGCGTAACGAGCATACAGGCGTAGTAAACAGAATCGTACAACAGCTGGACCTTTTTTACGCCCGCCCAAATCGTATCCCCACATCCTTACAAAATTTCCGTCAGAATATTTCTGCTTTTGCAAATGCATGTAGGGAGTTGACGGAGGGTCCGTTGGATATTGACTTCTTTATTATAAGCGGAACAGGTGCCGAATTGCCCATAGTACGCGAAACGTTCTTTACTCGTGCCTCGCATGAGGTGCGTGCATTTGTGGCAAGCTTTACCCATGATTTTGACAATATAGGGCAGGTACACGAAGGTGTAGACGCTTTGGAGGTATGGATACCCACAGGTCGTGACCAAGCTACCGCTATGAAAACTTTGATAGACGATACATTTACCCCACAGTCGGGTATTCCGGTTAACCTCAGGCTCGTAGCACAGGCGGCAGTACTGCCTGCTATAGTTGCAGGAATCGGCCCGGATGTTGTGCTTAGTATGCCTATTAACGTCCCCGTAGAATATTCTTTCCGAAATGCGGTGGCAGACCTGTCGCAATTCCCCGGCTTCCATGAGGAAGTGTATGACCGCTTCCATCCCAGTATGTGGGTACGTTTGGGGCATCAAGACGGCGTATTCGGAATCCCCGAAACACAAATATTTAACGTTATGTTTTATCGTCATGATGTTTTGGCAGAGCTTGGTTTTGACCCTCCGGAGACATGGAACGACATACTTGCCATGATGCCAATCCTCCAGCGTAATAACTTAGCAATCGGTATACCCCCCATCGGCAACCCGATGAATCCGGATATAACAGGCTTTATGACCCAACTGTATCAGCGTGGTGGCTTCCTTTACAATGATGACCTGTCTCGCGCACGCTTGGATGATGCAGAAGCCGTGGCCGCTTTCGATGCATTCACGCGTTTCTTTACGCATTTTGGCTCACCCGAGTTTTTTGACCCTGCGACACGTTTCCGCAGTGGTGAAATGCCGATTATCTTCCAACCATTTACATTGTTTAACACATTAAGTGTCTTTGCGCCGGAGATATATGGCCTTTGGAGCTTCGCACTTATGCCCGGATATGACCATAGGACACCTGTTTATTTCGAAGGACGTGGTGGCTATTACAGAGTGCATCATACCGTTCCCGACTGGGGCGACGCGGCATTTATTGTAGAGGCGAGCGAGATGCAGGACGAAGCCTGGGCATTTTTGAAATGGTGGACATCAATGGATACGCAGTTGCGCTTTGGCCGCGAAATGGAATCTATCATGGGCGAAGCCGCACGTTTCCCCACTGCCAATATGCAAGCATTTCAGAGTTTGCCATGGAGTTCTTCGCAGTTAGCGGTACTAAACGAGCAACGTGACTGGATACTCGGCACCCCGGAAGTACCCGGCGGATACTATGTAAGTCGTCAGCTCATCAACGTCATCCGACGTGTGGTAAACGATAACCTTGATACGCGAGAAACACTACTGGACGTAAATATAGTAATAAACCGCGAGCTTATAAACAAACGCCGCGAGTTTAGATTGGAATAGGGGAGATTAAATGGTTGAAACTACACCATATCAACGCTATCGTGCAAAAAAGAAAGCAATGCGCGAGCATACATGGCTTGAGATGAAAAAACACAAGACATTGTATCTGTTCTTGCTACCTTTTTTGCTGGTATTTGCTACGTTTACTCTTGCCCCTGTGGCTATGTCCCTCGCGCTGAGTTTTACGTATTTTAACGTATTAGAGCCTCCACGGATTATAGGGTTTCAAAATTATTTGAATTTATTCCTTTCTGACGATATTTTCCTTATCGCTTTGCGCAACACATTGATTTTGGCTGTTATAACGGGTCCCGTGGGTTATATCTGTGCATTTTTGTTTGCATGGTTTATCAATGAACTACCGCGTTTTATCCGTGCATTTGTAACGCTTGTTTTTTACGCGCCTACTATTGCGGGTTCTGCGTTTTTGGTATGGGCGTTGATTTTTACAGGTGACGCGCAAGGCTACGCAAACGCAATCCTGATGAATCTGGGTATCATCCACGAGCCAAACCAATGGCTGACAGATACATCTTATATGATGCCGGTTATCATCATTGTTGTGCTATGGATGAGTCTCGGTGCGGGGTTTTTAGCGTTTATCGCGGGTCTTTCTACCATAGATGAGGCGTTGTATGAAGCGGGTCTTGTGGACGGAGTAAAAAACCGTTGGCAGGAGCTTTGGTTTATCACATTGCCAAATATGCAGGGTATGCTTATGTTTGGTGCGGTTATGGCAATCATGGCGAGTTTTGCCGTAGGTGATGTTACGCAAAACCTGGCGGGCTTTCCATCCACCGACTACGAAGTGCACACTATCGTAAACCACTTGGTAGACTATGGTGCAATCCGCTTTGAGATGGGTTATGCGTCGGCAATCGCGACTGTTCTATTTATAACAATGATTGGCACAAAGATATTGGTCGGCAAATTTATAAGCAAAATAGGGCAATAAGGGGGCGCGTATATGACTACTGCAATAAGCCATAAAAGGCAAAACGAAATGATTAATATGAAAAAACGCAGGAGGAGTTCGCGTGCGGTGCGTAAGCCAAACCGTTCTCTCGGCGGCGATATGTTCATATGGCTCATCCTCGCGCTCTTTGGGATGTTTTTTGTGTTTCCGCTGGTATTCCTCATAAACAACGCATTTAAACCACTCGATGAAATCTTTATTTTTCCGCCCAATCTATGGGTTATTAACCCGACTATGGGCAATTTACAAGATTTGTTTATCATTATGTCTCGCTCATGGGTTACATTTACTCGATATGTATTTAACACAGTGTTTATCACAATATCAGGTACTGTAGGGCATTTGTTTGTTGCGTCTTTGGGTGCTTATGCGGTCAGCAAATATGAGTTCCCGGGTAGCAAATTTTTCTTTGGGCTTATTATTACAACGCTGATGTTTAACCAGTTTGTAATGCAAATACCAAACTTTCTTATACTTGCGCAATTAAACTGGATAGATACTTACTGGGCGGTTGTCATCCCTGCTTTCGGAATGCCCATGGGCTTCTTCCTATTAAAGCAGTTTATGGATACCATACCTATATCACTGGTAGAATCCGCAAAAATAGATGGTGCCAATGAGTGGTATATATACTCACGTATAGTAATGCCGCTGGTAAAACCCGCTTTGCTTACCGCTATGGTGTTTGCGGTACAGGCGTTGTGGAATAATCCGCAGTCTCTATTAATACACACGGAGCAGTTAAAAACCCTGCCTCTTGCGATTTCGCAAATCATCGGCAGCCCGCACGCACCAAACGTGGCACGCATGGGTGTAAATGCCGCGGGTATGTTGGTAATGGTAATCGTACCAATCATAATTTTTATTTTTGCACAAAGTAATATCCTAAAAACCATGGCAAGCTCAGGCATTAAGGAGTGATGGGTTTATGAAAAAATTTATTTGTTACGCGCTCGTTGCAATTTTATTTGTAGCTATATTGCCGACTTCTGTTTTTGGGGCGGCGGCGAGGAGCTACACATATTCATATAATGAGTGGGGCGCGCCCATTCCTTCACCTGATGCATATAGGGTGAGTGCGTACATCCTTGGTCAACATCTGTATTTTAACGGAGAAAACATCGGTGCTTTCCATTCACCACAAGACATCCATGTGCATGGCAATCTATTGTATTTGGTAGACTCCGGGAATCACAGGATTATCATAATGGAATTTTTCGAAGATACGACCTTCGAAGTAATAGACATAAGAACATATGCCCTCCGTAACGGCGAACAAACAACATTCAGCAATCCGCATGGTATTTATATATCACCGTGGGAGGCTAATTACGGACAAATTTGGCTCGCTGATACAGAAAATCATCGCGTCTTGCATTTGGACGAAAATTGGCATGTACTAAATGAAGTTTTGCATCCGGGTATATATGGCATCAGCCAGTTGAGTCCCGAGAGTGATTTCTTCCCGACAAAGCTTGCCGTAGACTTTTCCGGCAGGCTGTTTGTGCAGGCGCGGGCAGTAAACCGTGGATTTATGGAATTTGACCGTTACGGTGTTTTTGCGGGCTATATGGGCGCGCCGCCTGTAGAGATTACCCCATGGGACCAACTATGGCGTTTTATCGCAACGCAGGAACAGCGCGAGCGCAGACTCCTTAATGTCCCCGTAGAGTACAATAATTTATCCATAGACCACGAGGGTTTTATTTTTGGGACGATTTCGCAGGTGACGGATAATTTGCAACCTGTTGTAAGGTTAAATATGATGGGAGACGACGTACTCATCCGTAACGGATGGGCATATCCCGTCGGCGACCTCTGGTATGGGCAGGGTGCAGACCGCTCGGGGCCGAGTGAGTTTGTTGCCGTTACTGCTTTACCCAATAATAACTATGTAGTTTTTGACCGTAACCGCGGACGGCTTTTTGCATATGATACGCAGGGTAATCTGCTGTATGTATGGGGCGGACCGGGTAACAGAGAAGGGTTTTTTACCATGCCGGCGGCTTTGGATAATATGGGCTTTACATTGTTCGCGCTGGATGCAGGGATTGGTGCTAACTTTGCTAACCTCACGCGCTTTGATTTGACCGAGTATGGCGCGCTGGTCAATGACGCACTGGAAAAATATCATCAAGGTCTATACCAAGAGAGCTATTATCTCTGGCATGATGTACTGCGTATAAATGGTAACTTTGGTATGGCGTATACGGGTATTGCCCGAAATCTGCTCCGCTTGGGCTACTATCGCGAGGCTATGGAGCTGTTCCGCTACCAAAACGACGAAATCAACTTTGGGCGTGCTTTTGGATTTTATCGTAGGATATGGATGGAAGATAATTTTTGGATATTTGTTGTGGTCATAGCTACTTTGGCCATTGTTCCTGCTGTAGTTAAAAAGATATTAAAAGTACGAAGGGAGATAAGAGAGTCATGACAATCGTGAAAAAAACCTTTCAAAGCGAAGGCTTTAGGCACTATATTGACAGCTTGAAATTTTCTCTCTACACATGTCGTAGACCACTCGATGGTTTTTGGGACTTGGTGCATGAAAAGCGCGGTAGCCTGGCGGCGGCACATACTATCGTAATTTTATTTATCCTCAACCAAATCGTGTATCTCACACAGAGTAACTTTATATGGATTAATATCCCGTTGGAGTCTTTTAGCTCCGTGTTCGTTTTAATCAATATTCTCGGTCCTATGCTTTTATTTTCTGTTGCAAACTGGTGTCTGACGACTTTGTTTGACGGAAAGGGTCGTATTTCTGATATTTATATGGGATGGGCATACGCGCTTGTACCACAGTTGATAATCAGATTTGCACTTACATGGCTTAGCCATATCGTGACTTGGGACGAAATCATGATACTCGTCATGCTGTGGCGGATTAGTGATATTTGGTTTTATCTATTGATTATATGCGCAATGAAACAAATCCACGATTATTCCATGGGTAAGGCGTTGCTTACTACTATTTTGAGCTTGGCCGCTATGGGGATTATGGTGTTTATTTTCCTTATGTTTTTTGCTGTAGTGAGTGATGGAATCGCCTATTTCTACACACTTGGGCAAGAGGCATTGTTTAGAATACGAAGAGGGTAGGGGGCTTAATATGAGAAAACTAACTTTGTCGTTTTGGGCAATGGTTTCGATTATTGTTTTTACAGGCTGTGTCGCCCGTGTACGTGACGGGGGCGAAGTCATTATTTTTGGTGGACATGATAATGTGCCTGCCGTGGCTTACATCCAAAATGAATATCTACGGATGGAATTTTTGACAGAAACAGCCGAAATCGTGCTGATAGACCGTGCTACAGGTGATGAGTGGCGTTCTACGCCGCCGGGGATTGCGCAGGAGCCTACTGCCGCGGCGATTGAGCGGTTTTATGCCCAGAGTTTGTTTGTGTTGTACTTTGAGCGTCGGACCGGCGCAGGGCAACCTCATGATGCATATCGTTTTTCGGTACGCACAGGTCGTTTTGAGCATGAAATCATAGGCGATATGATGGAACTGCGTTTTACAGTGGGTGATATTGTGGAGACATTCCATATCCCCGACGCTATATATGAAGAAAGACTCGAAGAATTTTTAGGCAGGATGGAACGCCGCCAAAGGAATGCAGTGTTAAACGAGTTTACGCCGATGACGATTAATGACCTGCCTCGTGGTATGTCTCGCTCCGACGCGGTTGCCTCATTCCCATCCTTGGAGGACGGCAGGACGATTTATTTGTTAAACGAAGATGTGCCTCCGTTCCGACTGGAGCGCGTACAGGATAATCTGCGTGAGGCGGGTTACACATACGAGGACTGGCTCGCGGATATGGCGCACTTTAATGTAGCAACACAGCTCACACAGGCCGCGTTTAACCTAATCATGCGCTTTGAGCTGGATAGAAACAACATGGTACTCACCATTCCAATGGACGAAATCACTTATGTGCCGGAGTTTATGCCTACACAGCTTAGGGTGATGCCGTATTTTGGTGCGGGGCGTTCTATGGAAGATGGGTATCTGTTTGTACCTGATGGGTCAGGCTCGATTTTGTATTTTGACTCTATGCGCCATACTCATTTGCTTTATGGTAGTGATGTTTTTGGTTGGGATGAGGCGATTGTACGTGATGCTGTTTTGCATGACAACCGCACGGCATTCCCTGTGTTTGGTGTTTACAGAGAAGGTGCGACCTTTGCCGGTATTATAGAAGAGGGTGCTTCATATGCTTCTATCCGTGCGCATGTTGCGGGTATGGGTTCGCCATACAGCCGTGTGCATCCTATTTTCCGCTTATTGCATGGTGTTCCTCTGGATGTACAGGGTCGCAGTAACGACTCCATGTACATGCATGAGTGGGGGTTGCCAAATGAAAATATCGTAATCCGCTATGTCATCCCAAGCGGGGATGGCTATGTGGGTATGGCTCATGCATATCGTGAGTTTTTGCAAGAGCGTTATCCATGGCTAAACGAGCGTGTGAGTGAGCCTGTAAATGCTATGGTGGAGTTTCTTGGTGCGGCATTGTCACCGCAACATATACTGGGCTTTCCCGTAATGCGGCCATATCCGCTGACGACATACAATCGGGCGGCAGAAATCATGGAGACCTTTTACGACTTTGGGTGGCGCAATATACATGTAAAAATGCGTGGAGCGCATAATGATTCTATAGACCATATAGTGCCCACGAGTTTGGATTTGATTTCGCAACTCGGCGGGCGGCGCGGTTTTGATAATATGATAAATACTGCTGACCGTCTCGGTTTTGACTTTTATCTCGAGGCAGATTTTTTGAAGATGCGCGGGACAAGGATGTTTGACGGCTTTAGTCCAATGCGTGATGCCGCAAGGCAAGCCAATAGAGAACGTGTTGCACATGCGGGACACAGTCCCACTTATTTTGGGCAGCTGGGTACAGGCTCATGGCTTGCAGACCCGATTATATTGGCGCGTCCTGAGTTTATGATAGATACTGCACAGAATTTTGTGGAAGAAGCTGCCGGCAGGAATGTAAACAATATTGCATTCCGCTCTATGGCAAGTGCGCTCGCAGGTGATTTTAACGAGGATAATCACGTCACACGCGAGGCTTCTATGAATATGCGTACGGAGTTCCTCTCGGGGCTGCGCGAAAACGGTACGGGCGTTTGGCTAAACTACGGATTTTCGTTTGCGATACCTTTTGCTGGTGTAATCACGGGGATGCCGCTTAGTGACCAAAACTTTGCCATCACGGATAATGCCGTTCCATTCTATCAGATTGCGCTACATGGGATTGTTCCGTTTGCAGGTGACGCTCTAAACCTTGCAGAAGATAATTCTTATCACTTCCTTAGGAGTGTGGAGAGTGGAGCGTCTTTGTTCTTTAGCTTTATGGATGTGCCTACGGCAGATCTGTTGGTCACACGCTATCGCAGATATTTTGCAAATGAGTTTGAACGCTGGGCAGATGTTGCAAATGAGGTGTACACACGCCATGTAGCAAACTTTGGACATCTGTATAACCAACTAATCACAGACCACAGGATATTGGAACGTGATGGTGTCACTGTCACCGTGTATGAGGACGGTACTCGTGTATATGTAAATACAATGATGGTAGATTTTGTGACCGACACAGGTGTGGCGGTTGGTGCAAGGTCTTACGAAGTCAGACGATAGATTAGGGGTGAGGGAAGTTGGTTAAACCTAGTGCAAAACCCAAACGCGGGCTTACTATGGCAAACAAAAACGCCATATCGGGGTATATATTTATCCTGCCATTTGTGATTGGTTTTATCGCTTTTATGGCGTATCCGCTTTATCAGGCTATACGCATGGCTTTTTCCAGGGTATGGCTGATACCCGCAGAGAGTACCTTCGGGTGGGAATGGACAGGATTGGCTAATATAGAGCGAGCCTTTACCGTGGATGCAGATTTTACCGAAGCTATGGTGGTAGAAATCCTCGCTATGGTCTATATGGTACCTGCTATATTGGTATTCAGTCTGTTTATTGCGGTGCTTTTGAATAGGAAATTTGCGGGGCGTGGGTTTGTGCGTGCGGTTTTTTTCCTGCCTGTTATTTTAGCAAGTGGTGTACTCGTTGGGATAGAAACAAATAACTCACTGCTCGATGCAGTTTCGCAACAAATCCAAGACCAAAATGCAATGCGTGCGGGGATTACGGGTGTAATCGAAACAATGATGGAAAACCTCGTAGGTGGCGCGGGTATAGGCGAGTTTTTTGAGTATGTTTTGGAAATAATCAATCAAATTTATTCTATTGCAATGGCAAGTGGTATACAAATCTTAATCTTCCTTGCGGGCTTGCAGACGATTAACCCAAGTATATACGAGGCCGCAAGCATTGAAGGTGCAACAGGTTGGGAAAACTTTTGGAAAATAACATTCCCGATGATTTCTCCCATGATTTTAGTAGTTGTTGTTTACTCGATTATTGACTTTATGGTACGTACCGACGGAGAAGTAATGGAAATGGTATATGTGCAGATGTCGCAGATGGGTAACTTTGGGTACGGCTCGGCTCTTGCGATGATTTTCTTTGTGGCAGTCGCCGCGATTTTGGGGCTTTGCGGGCTAATAATTTCAAGGTTGGTGTTCTATTATGACTAATGTGGGTGCGGTGCAAAAGGAAAAACAAAAGGGTGCAATAGCAAGATACTTGGAGCGCAATAGGGCAACAGATAATAATTATCTGCTAAAGCGTGATATATCGCGCATATTTGTGGGTCTTTTTACAACTATTTTGCTTTTTGGATTATGCTTCCTTATTTTGCAACCACTGTTCCATCAATTTTCTAACAGTATAATGAGCAGGGATGATTTGTTTGACCCTACGGTTATGTCCATCCCTCGTGAGGCTACACTGGACAATTATCGACTTGCAATGGAGCTTATGACATATTGGACATCGCTTTTTAATACGATTTGGGTGACGGCTTTTGTTGCTGTTTTGCAAATAATTGCATGTACACTTGTGGCATATGGCTTCGCTCGTTTTGATTTCCCACTAAAGAAATTTTGGTTTGCATGTGTTATTTTGACGGTGCTTGTACCTCCGCAAGTTTTGCGTGTGCCGCTCTTCTTAAACTTCCATTTCTTTGATATGTTTGGGCTGATGACGCTAATAAACGGTGAGCCGCTGATGCTGACAAACACATTGAGCGGTTATCTGTTGTTGTCGGCTACAGCTATGGGACTGCGTAACGGATTGTATATTTTTATGTTGCGTCAGTATTTTAGAAATATGCCAAAAGAACTCGAAGAGTCGGCGTGGGTGGATGGCTGTGGAAAACTCCGCACCTTTGTGCAAATTATGTTGCCCGATGCTGTACCCATGCTTGTGTCATGTTTCCTATTTGCATTTGTTTGGCAGTGGACGGATGGGTTTTTTAACTCGATGTTCCTGCGCGGATACAATGTAATGAGTGTACAGATGGCGGCACTCGGCGATACATTTAACTTCCACTATATAAGACAAATTGCCGCAATCACAGGTACACATGGTGCGGCACCACCTATAGCCCTGATGGAAGCGATGATTTCTACGGGTGTGTTGTTGGGGATTATTCCTGTAATAATCATCTACCTTTTTGCTCAGCGTTTCTTTGTAGAGAGTATCGGTCAGAGCGGAATCAAAATGTAATTATTAGCCCTTGGGCTTTTAATAAATAAATATGAGGAGCTGTTTTTATGAAAAAAACAAGAAAGCTAATGCTAACGCTTGCGGCATTTTTGTTGATGTCTATACTTGCTTTATCTGCTTGTGGCGGCAACAACAATGACGGCGGCGGCAACGGCGGCGGCGGAGACCAGCCACCGGCAGTAACAAATGGCGGGGGCGACACAGGTCAACAAGTAGAATTGCCACCCGAGCGCGACCTCCAAGGATTGCAAATCAATATCGCCAACTGGTGGACAGACGAGTGTACAGACACTATAGAGCCTGACTCGTTTGCAGAACGCGCACGCTGGGATGACAGGCGTGCATTGGAACAAAGATACAACTTTAGAATGCGCTATGTACGTTATGGTAGCTGGCATGATGTGCGCGACGATGTACAACAAGTACTGCTTGCACAAGACAGAGCTTATCAATTTTGGGTGGTAGAGCCTACATGGTTTGCTACACATCACAGACAAGGTCTTTTTGCACCCATACCCGACCATTTCTTCCAAGATGATTTTGGGATTGAGTGGAACGAAAGTTTGATAGATGCTACACGCCGCGATGGAAATCCACATGGTTTTGCACATGGCGTAGCTATGGCGGGTGGTGTTTACTTCAACCAGCGTCTGCTGGAAGAAGCAGGCCAACCACGCGACCTTCCTTTTACACTGCAACGTGATAATAACTGGACATGGGATACATTTACAGAGCTTGCACGTCATCTTTCACGCGACCTCACAGGCGACGGAATCATTGACACATGGGCTATTACGACATTCCACTCCGATATGTTGGCACATGCCCTTGCTTCTAATAACGCCGCGTATGCAATGGTAGACCCGGTTACGGGACGCTTTGTAAACACATCAAACACCGACGCTTTCCGCGAAGCCATCGAGTGGATGGTATCACTGCGTGACGAAATGCTCGTAATGCACGAGGATGACGTAGGCGGTGAGTGGAACGTTTTCATCCAAATGTTTAACGATGGCCAAGGTGCAATGAGAATCGCAGGCAACTATGTAGCAGGTAACATCATAAACGAACTGGCTGATGACTGGGGTTTTGTAGCATTCCCACGCGGGCCGCGTTCTGACCGTCACTACGCATGGGTAAGTCAAAACATCAACATCATACCGCATTTTTATACCGCTGATGAAGTCGAAGAATTTATGTGGGCGATGCAACGCTGGATACGCCCGCTCGAAGATGATGACCCATACGACTGGATTGACGAAAACATGACAAACCATCGTGACCCACGCTCTGTGGAAGAAACGATGATGTACTTTACCCGTAACCCTGACTTGCAAATCATGCCTGCACATCTCTTTATGAGCGGCCTCGGCAACACCTTGGGCGAAAACTTTGCATGGAGACTGTGGGTAGGTAACGACCCTGCTGTTATCGTAGAAGAAGCACAACTTGTATGGGGTGCGTTTATTGATGACATCAATGCTTTAAATTAATACTAAAATAATTATGATTTAACAGTAAAGGCGACCCCCCAAAACTCATGCGAAAGCAAGGGTTTTGGGAGGTCGCATACATAGTTAAACATAGGAGGAATGGGTATGTGGGATTTGAGTCTGCCATCGCTTTGCAAGGTGTTTGAAAAGCATTTTAAGGTCGGTAATATCTTGGCGTTAAAGGACTTTAAAGACAACGAGCTTTTGGAGATGTACAAGCATCATTACAACGCTCTCACGGCAGAAAATTGTATGAAGCCGGAGGGTATATCTAAAGTCAAAGGCAAATATTTATTTGACAATGCAGATAAATATGTTGATTTTGCAGAAAAGAACGGCATGTACATGGTCGGTCATACATTTGTGTGGCACGCGCAGTCTGCCCCCTGGCTCAACCGCAACGAGGATGGGACACCTCTTACCCGAGCCGAGGCAAGAGCCAATATGGAAGATTTTATTAAAGCGTATGCAGGGCGGTACAGCGGACGTATCCATTCTTGGGATGTAATAAATGAGGCGTTTATAGACAGTGGAGGAGATGAGCCGTTTAAGGGTAAGGGTAGCTGGCGTGACTATATACGCCGCGAGACGGATAATGAGCGTGCGGTTGGTCATTGGTTTTTGGCATATGCAAATGGTGCCGATACTGCCAAGGGCGAATGCGGCTCGGATTATGTTTTCGACTCATTCTATTTTGCTCGCAAATATGACCCAAAGGCTGTGCTGTATTACAATGACTATAACGAAGAGTTTGACCACAAATGTACGGTAATCCCACAAATGGTAAATGAAATCAACGAGCTGTGGAAGAAGCACCCCGACTACGACGGTCGTATGCTAATCGAGGGGATTGGAATGCAGAGCCATCACAACCACGTACACACCAACGCAGCAAGAATCCGCCGCGCATTGGATGCATTTATAAAAACAGGTGCAGAAATCTCGATTACAGAAATGGACTTTACCTTTGGCTCGTCAGAAAATCCTGCAAATCCTCTTTCACCCGCAGACGCGGCAAAACAAACAGAAATGTATGTAGAACTGTTTAAGCTCTACATGGAATACTCAAAGCATATAGAGCGTGTCACATTCTGGGGTACAAACGACAAAAAGAGCTGGCGCAGTTGGGGCGCACCCACATTCTTTGATAATGACTGCAAGGCAAAGGATGTTTTCCATAAAGTAGTTTCAATATAAAGCTTTATATATTGACAGTTTGAGACAACCTGTCATACAACATTAGTTTGTTGTAAAACAAAACTCGCCGAGATGTCTCTTATTTTAGTGGGAGGCTCTTTTTTATGAATAAAACAAAAATCATATGTATTTCGGGCATGATTATGGCTTTGTATATTGTGGCAATGCTACTTACGACGGGGTTTGCATTTGGTGCATATCAGGTGCGGATTGCTACGGCATTGTATGCGCTGCCATATGTTTTTCCGTTTTTGGTGCTACCGCTCGCGCTGGCCAATGCGATTAGCAATATGACAGGCCCGCTCGGTATGTTGGATGTAATAGGAGGTTTTTTTGTCGGGGTTGTTACGGCAGGTGGCGTTTTTTTGCTCAAAAAATTTATGTTGCCCAGATGGCTTATTATTCCGATGATTATAGTCGCCCCCGCACTGATTGTGCCGATTTGGCTTTCGTATATACTAAATATGCCTTATTTTGCTCTGGTGGTTAATATTGCAGTTGGGCAGACCACCCCTGCAATAATGGGATATTTTTTGACATTTGCAGTAGAAAGGATGAAGAAACATGAATTTAAGTCTTTTGGGTGGCGAGAATAATTATCCGTCAGTATACTCACCGAGTATACTGGAGGTATTCGAAAACAAGCACAGCGATATTGATTATATGGTAAAATTTAACTGCCCCGAGTTTACAAGTCTATGCCCTGTTACGGGTCAACCTGATTTTGCCGCGATTTATATTAACTATATCCCAAACAAGCTGATGGTCGAAAGCAAATCGCTCAAGATGTATCTGTTTAGCTATAGAAATCACGGCGATTTTCACGAAAACTGTGTAAACACAATAATGAAAGACCTGCGCGACCTGATGAAGCCGCGGCTCATAGAGGTGCAGGGTAAATTTACCCCACGCGGCGGTATAAGCATAGACCCTTATACATGCTGGGGTGAGCCGAGTACAAAGTATGAAGAAATGGCAGCATATAGACTAAAAAACCATGATTTGTTTTTTGAAAATATAAATAACCGTTAAATGGAGCGTTTATAATGAGCAGAAAAAAACAGCGTATAGCTAATTTATCCATAACCTTGGTGGTCATCGCATTAATGCTTTTTGCGTATTTTTGGTCAGTGCGTCGCCCCATAGGAGTCCCGCCCCAAGCTCCGCCGTCTACCGCAGTGCAATTATTGCAGCGAGATGAGGGCGAGGTTGTGCAGGTGATGTTTTATACCGACGGCAGTAGGGAGTATATGACACCTTTTTATGATGAGCTTGGGCGTATACAGTGGGCGCATTCGGCCGGTTTTGACCTTAATGTACACGCCGCAAGGGATAAGGTTCGTTCGTCTTGGCTTTTGGCGGCGACGGATGTTGCGCACACAGACGTAGAGGGTTTAGAGCTTAGTGCATTTGGGCTTGCACCACCTATGCTTACGGTAGAGTCGCTCTTTGATGACGGAAGCACACATACTATTAGGCTCGGTAGTGCCACGACGGATTATATGCACTTTTTTTTGATGCTGGATGACGACCCTGCAATTTATTTGGTCAATGCAGTTTTGGGCGAAAGGTTGCAATCAGGTGTTATTGATATGATTGAGTTGGCACTGCCACCCATTCATATAGAAGAAGCAATTTATATCAGGTTAACTGAGGACGACTCATCGCCTGTGGTGCTTGCTCCGCGTACTGCGGATATGGCGGCGCATCCACTGGACGGGCTTATTCCCGATATTGGTGGTGAGCATTTGGTTATGCATGAGCCGTTTTTTGGGCTACAGCTTAGTACGTCGAGGCTGATAGAATATGTAATGCATCCTATGACTCAGTTTAGACTGCTGGAGGTCGCCGAGCTTGTGCCGCAGAGTCTGGTGCCTTTTGGGCTGGATACACCTGTTTTAGAATTTGAATTTATTACATGGCATGGCCAAAATGATGTGCATTTAAAATTTGGTGACAGCTTTACCCATGACGGTGTGGAGCTGATTTATGTAAAAGTTGCTGACCGACCGCATGTTTTTGTCGCCGAACGCGAACATCCCGCATCAGTGATGGGTGTAGAGCCGTTGGATATTGCCGACCGTTTTCTTGCATTGATTCATATTACAGATGTAGAGGCTATCACAATCACGGCAGGTGGGCGCGAATATCTGTTAACCATGAATCATATACCCGACAGTTTTGATATTGAGCCTGAAGTTAACGGCCGGAGCGTAGATGCAGATGATTTCCGCACAGTGTATTTCCATATAATCAGCCTACTCGCCGACGCGGATGTCGAGCCGTTTTTGCCGCATGGTTTGCCAGAGGTTGTCATCACATATCACCGTATAGGTATCCCGGATTTTGCGTTGCGGTTTTATGATTACAATACTAACTTTTTCGCAGTAGGTGGGGATAACGGTGAGGCTATGTTCGTTACAAACCGCCGTGCGGTAGAGAGATTGCTTGGGTTTATTGGAGATTTATTATAAGTACAATCCTGTCTTTTTTTGTACTGCCTGCTATTTCGTTGATTTTGACGCGCCCCGTTCCGCGGATTGTGACCATGTCACCCTCGGATACGATGTGCGTTTTTTTTGTCAGTCTCCAGTTTACATAGACTTTTTCCGCGTCGATTAGCGCGGAGGCTTTTCCGCGTGATAGGTTAAATGCAGAACTCACTACTGCATCGAGGCGCATGGATGGTACGGTGATACGCTTTTCTTTGCTTATCGGCTCGACATCCAATGCCCCGCCAATTTGGCATTTTACCTTTGTCCGTTTTACCTGTTGCAGGTTTTCGCAGATATAAAAGGCCATGTCTGATGAGACATACATAACCGCGCCATGCTCATTAGCCATTATATCGCCGATTTTTGTACGCTCCAGCCCAAGCCCCAAAACAGAACCGAGATAGTCACGATGTGTGGGTGGTGCAGAAAATTTTTCGTTATAACTGATGGTAATCGCTGTTATGGGGAAGTCCTGTTCATTGCACAAAAAGCCGAGCATTTTCCGCTCGGCATTTTCATAGCCGCCATAAGCCATGGCCTGTGGGAGTTGGGTACAGATTTCTGCACAGCTCATGGGGTCCAAAAAATCCGAAAAAGTAGGTTGTCCTCTTTTTTCGGCGGCCACCAAACGGTCTTTGACCTTTGCAGATATAACGTTTTCCATAGCCTAAAACGGAAACATAATCGGTAGCAGCAACAAAACTACTATCCCGATAATAAACTGTAACGGAATCCCGACCTTCATATAATCTAAAAAGCGATAGTTGCCTGCGACCATGACCATTGCATTGGGTGGTGTAGAAACAGGTGTCGCAAAGGACATACTCGCGGCATATGTCACCGCCATTACAAAAGGCAATGGGCTGATGCCGACATGCTGTGCCGACAAAATCGCCACAGGCAGCAGTAAAACAGCCGTAGCTGTATTGCTGATAAACACGCCAAAAATCGAAGTGGTAACATATAGTCCCGCCATCACCACAAAAGGTCCTGCTCCGCCGAGTGCGCCCGTTATGCTATCCGCGATAAAGGCGACACCGCCCGTGTTTTCTAAAGCTGTCGCCATGGGCAACATACATGCGATGAGTATGACAATCTGCCAGTTGACCGCACGGTAGGCTTGCTCTGTACTCTTTATGCTCCCCGTAAAAATCATCAAAAGTCCCGCAATAAGCACCGTTATAACCGCAGGAACCCACTCCACCACAAGCATGACAACCATAGCAAAAAGTACTGCACTTGCCAGCACAGCCCGCAGTGGGTCAAACGCTGTTTCGGGTGCATCCTGTGATATGACAACGAGGTCACTTTTGTCCTGTGCCAAGAGTTTTATATCCTTGGCCTTACCATATACAAGCATGGCATCGCCATAGTTCATTTTTTCGTCACCTCTTGGCTGTTTTGCGAGTACGGTCAAACCGTATTTGTCCCTAAAATGCACCTCCTGCAAAGAACGATTTAAAAAATTGGAGCGCGGGGTCAGTATTACCTCGGCAATATTAGCATCCTGTATGCAAAGCCCATTAACAGAAGGAACAAGCTCAAGCCCCGTATCTTTGCAAAACTGTGTGAATGTAGGCGCGAAAAGAAGTAACTTATCCTCAGCGGCCAACCGATAATCAGGTGTGGCAAGTATTTTTTTGCGTATTTTTATGATGGTAACATCATATAGGTTTGGCCAGTTTAGCTCGCGCAATGATTTTCCGATGGCATCGTGGCCTTTGGGGATGATTACATAATGTAGATTGTCGGCGATTTCGTATTGACGCAAAAGCTCGGATACATTTAATGTGTCGGCTACATTTAGCTTTTCTTCATAGGGCTTGTCCAGCATTTTTCTGCCGAAAAACCACATATACACTATGCCTGTCACAACAATCACAATCCCGATGGGAGTAAAATCAAAAAACGACAGCCCCTCAAAGCCGTGACTGATAAGGGCATCTCGTGCCAGCAGGTTTGGTGCGGTGCCGATGAGTGTGAGTGCGCCTCCCATACTCGCACCGAATGCAAGCGGCATGAGTAGTTTGCCGGGATGTATGTTCATCTTCATACTTAGGCTAACGACGACGGGCATGAGTATGGCAACTGTGCCTGTGTTGCTGATAAAACATCCGATAACCGCAACCATAAGTTTTACAAAAACCAACATGCGCAGTTCGCTCTTGCTCGTCAGTTTGACGAGTAGGCCACCTGCCTTGCTCGCCAAGCCTGTCTGCGAAATCCCTTCTCCTACAATAAAAAGCACCGCAAGCATAACCACTACGGTACTGGAAAACCCTGCAAAAGCCTCACCGACGGTAATGACCCCTACCAAATATAATGCTAACAAAGAACATAATGCCACCAAGTCCGACCTAAACTTTGGCATTGCAAAGCACACCGTGGTCACTGCCAAAATCAAAAATACCATAGCCATATCACTCATTTGCCACACCTACTGCTTTCTCCAGAGTATCTCCGATGCTTTCTCGGATTAAAAGATTTACACGTTTATCAAAAGTTGTTTCTGATTTATTGACCATCACGAGCTTGTCACCCGTATAATAGTATATTAAACCCGCCGCAGGATATACACTAAGCGATGTGCCGCCAATAATCACTACATCGGCGCGTGAGATGTAATCCTCCGCCTGTGAGAGTAATGTTTGGTCGAGTTGCTCCTCGTACAGCACAACATCAGGTTTGATGATGCCGCCGCATTCGCAATGCGGTACTTTTTTTATAGTGATTGCTTCGAGACCATGGAGCTTTCTGCATTCTATACAAAAATTTTTTGCCACAGAGCCATGCAGTTCCAGTACATTTTTACTGCCTGCCGCTTGGTGCAATCCGTCAATGTTTTGTGTGATTATTGCCTTTAGCTTTCCGATACTTTCCAGTTTTGCGAGTGCATGATGCGCTTTGTTTGGCTTTATACCACTTATGATGATTTTGTTGCGATAGAATCTGTAAAACTCCGTCGGATTTGCATTGAAAAAGTTCCGAGACAAAATCACTTCGGGCGGATATTCATATTCCTGATTATACAGCCCATCCACACTACGAAAGTCAGGGATTCCGCTTTCCGTGGATACCCCCGCACCCCCGAAAAAGACTATGTTTTCGCTGTCGTTGATTATTTTTTTCAGTTCATTTTCCATTCCGTATCCCTCCAAGACTTTTTCTATAAATAAAAGGTGTCATACCTGTATGTTTAGAAAACCGCTGTGTAAAATGGCTCTGGGAAGAAAAGCGATAATGATTTGCGATTTCTGAAAGTTGCATATCCGTATGACAGAGCAAAAACTTAGCATCCTCCACACGTCTTGCGGTGATATATTCCGATAGCTTGATGCCTGTCTCTTTACGAAAAATCGTACTCAAATAGTTTGCATTATGCCCGGAAACAGACGCAAGTACAGAAAGACTAAGCTCTTCGCTAAGGTTTTTTGTGATATAAGAAATTACATCTTTTATCGGTTTAGAAAATCCGGCCGTGTTATGATTTTTTACAATAGTAACAAACTCAATCAGATGCTCCCTCTCCAGCCCTTTGAGAGTATGCTCATCTGCTTCTTCCATGATGTAAATAAGCTCGTCACTTTTTGCGAATGCAATTTCTGAGGGAACGCCCCCGGAAATTGCCGCACGGGCAAGAAATGTACAGTTACATATTAACGAATTTTTTAATGAGCGTGTGGGGTCGCTTGCGAGAGTCGCACGTTTAAATGTGTTTATGTGACCCATGACCTCAAGCGCGTGAGCGATTTCGCCGTTCGCTACGAACCTTGTCATTTCCAGTTCTAAAAAATACGGTGAATGTGTCGCCATTACACTATTCATACTTGCCTCCCTTTTATGTATATATGAAGAATATAACATAAAGTCAAAAGGTTATGATATATTTTCACAAAATATTTTGTGATACTGTCAATAAATTAGGGCAAACTGCCGAAAAGGAGTGTATTACATGAAAAAGTTACTTTTTCTTGCCGCGCTTGCAGTCTTGGTATTCACATTAGGGGCATGTGGCAACGAAGAAACACCTCAAACAAACCAAGGCAACCAACAGGCTGCCGCTACCCCTGCACCTGCCACACCCGCACCTGCTACTACTGACCCGGCACCGCCGACAGGTGGCGAGCGCACAATCATCAGGCTTGC
>WRGY01000097.1 GCA_009786925.1 Defluviitaleaceae bacterium
TCGCCTGACGGCGACCCGATTTCTTTCGGGTGCCTCTGGTATAACGTCGCACACAATCGCTCTCAGCAATCCCCCCCCCCTACTTTTTTAAGGCGATTTTGACACTTTTAGATATGCTTTGTATTGACGTTCGATATTTTTATGGATATTATAGGTATTGCGGTAAATCACACCCATAATATGGGTAAGGAGGAAAAATAATGCGAAAAGTACAAAAGCTAAGAAGGCTCGTCGCAATGTTTTTAGTAGTTTTGATGGCAATATCTTCGTTTAATCTGCCAATATTCGCACAGGAGGATTTCCCTGAAAGTATTACTTTTTCGGATGAATATGCGGGTATTAGGCGAGAGACAACAGCCGTATCTGTTACAACCCCATCTGCCATCACAATCGCGATAACTCCGCAGTATACATATGCGCTACAGGGCGATACTGTGCAGTTTTACGCAGATGTAGTTGCTCTGTATGAGTTGCCGGAATGTATTAACTGGCGAGTATATGAAAATACGTCTGATTACACCGTGATATCAGAACTCGGACTGCTGAAAATAGCAGAGGACGAAGTTGCCGACGCACTAATCGTCGTAGCGTCGTCTGATTTTGATAGCACAATATTCGACACCGCCATGGTGGTACGGTGTCCCTATGCGTTACTTCTTGCACCCATGGTGGCTGTTGGTATGATTGACGTAAGCCCGACATTGCCGCACAGCATAACGGTCGCTGCTAATGGATATGTAGATGAAACTTTTATTATCACCCTTCGTAATGACTACAGAAGCGATTTTAGGCTGGCCAGTTACGAAATTGTAGGTCCGAATGATTTTTCACACACAGAAGCGTTAAGTTATATTGGAGGAACAGCCGCACTCGCTATCCCAAATCCAAACGCTACCCATAACGGTACGTTTTATCTGTATATATCGTATTGGAATGTAAATGATTTATACGATATTGATTATAACCTTATATCTCCTACGCCTTATCCAAATTATTTTCTGCTGGGGATAATAGAGCTGGACGTAGAGGCGTTGCGCCCTGCAAGGCTAACAGAGCAAATAGTAAGACAAATAATAGATACTCCGGACTACACCTTTAGTTATTACGGCTTACCGGATGTCCCTATCACAGGGTACACAAATGTTCTTGTAGACCTCAGGGGTACGACAGGAAATACCACATTTAGAGACTTGTCCTATGTGTATGCATTAAACCACACCATAACGGTGGCTCCGGATGTAGAATATTTAGTGGTGCGCGGCAATCGTAATGCTGTCACCGGCATTAGAATAATCGTCGAAGGCGATACCACCGTTATAGTATATGATGTGGCACTTGTAGGGCTGCCTAACATGTCTGTAATTGACTTTACCGGTGGGACAAACAGGCTTATCTCTTTTGGTGATTTTACAAACGGCATAACGGGGCGCGGAAATAGTGTGTCTTCTGTACTCGCGACTGTAACTTCACTGGGGAGCCTAGCTATTGACGGGCTGGGGGCATTATTGATAGACCATCATAATGACGGTGTTGTACGCAGTGGAACACGTGGTGGCGACGCGATAAATGTAGCGGGTTCGTTATGGATTAATTTTGCAGATAGACCTGCTGCCCCGGATTCTGAAAGCAAGCATCCTGCCGCCGGGATGATACATGCCTCTTCTCTTACCGTGCGAGGTAGTGCGGGACACGCAGGTGTAAATGCAATGTCTCAAATATTTGCTGCACTTAGTGCGACGGCGGGTGGCGACGGCGGTAATGCAGTTAGGGCAAACCGTATTTATATAGAGGATTACTCTGCTGTTGCCTTCATCGGAGGCGATGGGGGTGACGGAGGTAGGGATGCACGTACTTTTTCAAGTCTTCACGGACGAAATGGGCGTGACGGAAATAATGGTGTTAACGCTGCGTTATTCCGTGATTCTACAAATGGCCAACGTGGTGAGGATGGCACTCATGGAGCAAATGCATTCCACAGCGCAGCAGGTGGGCATGGTGGCTCGGCCATTGTGCTTGGCTCAGGCCAGCATTACTCAGAGGCTTTGCTTTCTACGGCAGTTGTTTTAGCTGTTGGTACAGGTGGTGATTCCATAGCTCAACACGGTGGGTACGGTGGACACGGTGGACGAGGTGGTAATGCTGGCATACCAAATCTAACAGGTGGCAGAAACGGCGGAAACGGCGGCAATGCAGGTAATGCAGGTAACGGTGGTAATGCTTCTGATGCAGGCAATAATGGTTCGTTTGGTTTTGATTTCGACGGCTACGCAGACCCATCTCTTTACACGGGTGTTTCCAGGGCAGGACTCGCAGGAACTCGAGGTAGGCCTGGGCAAGGCGGTTGGGGTTCTACGCCCGGAGGCCATCATACGGACGGAGCTATTGAGCGTGACGGAGTGAGAGGGCAAGAGGGTGCAATCGGAAGCAATGGTACCGCAGGAGTTCAAAACCCTAACCAGGATATAATCCTAACATGGGGCGCGCTTACCCCAAATATTAGTCGTATACAATTTGGCGTAACCGATATAAACGATAACGGCGATAGAGTGTTTTCGACACAAAACATCTTCGAGCCATTACAAGAGATTACAGCTCGTATAACTGCAAATACAGCGGGTGCAGGTGGCCCTGCGTGGCTTGCCGAAATAGTAAATTCTATAGAGACAGATGACTCACGTTTTGTGTTGTTTCATACAGATACAGATGAATATCTGGAACTTACTGATTTATACTGGCCAAATCAACAACGGTTTTTCTATGTAACGTTTATCAATCCTGTAAATACAACAGGTCAATACCGTACAGACACAGTAGAGGCGCGTGTATCTATCCTTTATGGCGGTATTTTTTCATTCCGAGCAGCAGATGCGGTTGCGGAGTACACAAATAACAATATCACATGGGTAGAAGAAGTAACTTTATACCGCGACCCATTTGACAGAGATACGGGTCGTACCATTATGTACTCTGCCGCAGGAAACCTTGACTTTACGGCATATGTACTGGGTTGCGTTGATACTGACTATACAGGATACCCGCCGAGACATTTTGTTCCAAGCCTAACAGGTCTCAGATGGCGTATTTACGGACCCGACGGTACGCTCTTGCTTCCTGAGCAAATAACAGAATTTGACGAAGAAATCGGCACGAATTTGCTGGAAATTAACGGTAGCGAAATGGATGTTTTCCGTTACCCAAATCTGCCTGAGTTGGCGCGTATTCGGCTGGTGATATTGTCGGAGGATTATGACATTTACGGTAATCCTCACCGTGCGTACCATGCTGAGTATATCTATGTATCGCATGACCCTCCAAGAAGAATCCGCTTTCTTCCGTGGCAGGTACATGTCAATGCGTTCCATGGTGATAACGCAGTATTCCGCTTCGAAAGCCCGGCGCATAGCTTATGGATGAATGAGGGGCTTTCGTACAGAGTGCGTGTGTGGCGGATACAAGGCGATGAGAGAGAAGCTGACTTCTTCCGTTGTGAAGATGATAGGGATGTTCATTTATTCCCACCAATTAAGGATATTGAGATATCCAACGCTGATTTTGAATTACCCACGAGCGACCTCACATTATCGCAGAGAATGCCTATCGGCTATCGTCCCGGTTATTTGGTCTATGTTTCTTTGTATGACCCCGAGTTTGGATGGTTTAGTGATTACTCATATCTGTTTATACGGCCACAGCCGCTACGTGTTAACTTTGACAGACCACCGCAAACTATGTTTAGTGATGAAGTCGGTAGCGTAAGCTTTCCGTGGAATTTACAGGGCATGGATGTTACATCGGTTATTTCTGTCGTAAACAGTTCCAGCGAAAACGTTGACTTTTCGTACACAAAAGGTGTCGGAGGAGGTCTAGTCACAGTAAACCCGAGGACAGTACCTGCCGGTACGCTACGTGATATTTACACAATAAATATCACAGCCACGTCACCTTTCGAAACAACTAATCCTGCAACAGGTGCGCAAGTTATAGGTGAGCAGGTGCGTACCGCTACACTTACGTTTGAGGTATTAAACTCCAACGCGCTAATCATATATGCGTCTAATCCAAATCTCACAAATGTAGAAACTATTGGCCGCATGACAAGTGGCCAGATACTGGCTATGAATCGGCAAATTAACCTCACCACTTTTGTGCAAGTGGATAGAAGGGTTTATCAATGGGGTTCGTTTGACTTTGTCGGGTGGGCTACAGAGGATGCTGATATCATAACCATTAATAGGCTGGAAGCAGACGGATGGGTAGATATCGCAGAAAGCGGCTCAAATATCTGGGGGCCGGGGCAAAGCCCTCGTGTGATAGGGCATGGCACAGGCCAAGCAACGGTAGGTGTGACACATATAGCGACAGGCATAACTTCTGACCATATCGAGATAAATGTAGACACATTGCAAGACCAACTGTATCTGTTAACTGTTCTCCCGCAGGTGGTTACGGATGTCGTTTACTACAACGTCGCGGGCGAAAGAATAGAAACACAGACAGACCACAGAGGAAGTATTGCGATTTTTGAGCAATATGGTATATCCGGGGAAATACGTCTGCGCTCGGAGTATAATGGGAAACTGTATGCGGGAACGGTGCACTCAGGCTCATTGTTGACTGGCGAAAGCGGCCTGGGCTTGTATCCAATGAATAATTTTAGGCTGAGGCCTGTATCAGACCAAACGTTTTTTGCGTTTTTGCCGGACGGCAGACCATACAGTGGGCCGGTTGCCACATGGGGCGGCGTAAAGCGCAATGGCGTATTGATACCTGATTCTATTAGGCCGGAAGAAAGAGAAGCAGGTTCGGGTGGCTCATTTACGATAACGATGGATTCTACATTGTTTGGCGAAATAAGCCCAAGCGACGAACTGGTATTTGTATACGAAGTCCATTTTTTAAGCGGCAACTGGGCACCCATGCTAATAGAAGTAAACGGCTTTGCTAACCCGGAAGAAAATGTACGTCTTGGTAATGCTATTCTTCACCTACACTCTTGGGACGGCGATGGATTTGCTTCTATTCGCCACACCTATGACGACAGCATTGATGAATTTGATGTAACAAATAACAACTCATTTGTCGGTCCAAATTCTCATGACCCGGACGGTATTTTATCTGCCATGCTTGTTTCTAATGGTAGCATTCCTTTGCGCGGTCTTAGGTATATGGACCAATTTGGCTCTGTACCCGTAGGGCAGAGATTGGAGTTAATCAATGACACGTTTAGCTTCTTAAGTGGAGCATACCACTTCTTTAATTTGGAACTGCCTGTAGATGAGAGGTTACGGATGCAAGCCGGTGATGTGCGTAGTTTTGCTGTCCTTGCATACGATAGTCTTGGCATATTGCACAGAAACGAGCTTCCATTTGACATATTAAATCTGGTAGGCGTAGAAATCCCTGAGGACTTCCACAGTCTGGGATTCGATTTGAGCGAAATAATGAGTGATGCCGGTATCTTTGGCCAGGTTTTGGGGCCGGCTACTCAGGTAGCTATTGACTTAATGAACAACTTAGCACCCACTACGATGTCGCTCCCTATGCCGGACAATCTACCGTTTGCAGTAAATATTAACAGGAGTAGAGAAAATCCGTTACTGTTTGAAGTAAAAGGATATCTGAGGCATATCTCACGAACCTGGAGTCCGGAAGATAGAGAAACAGACCTAACAAGGCATGGTGTTGTGTACTGGCTGAATACGGAATATGCCTATAGATTCCATGCGTCAAACGGTTGTTGGGCATTGAGGCAGTCAGACGCAAGGCCGCAACGTTCGCAGGTGTCCGAGGTGGGTCCTGCCGGTAGCCGTGCGCCTGCGCAATACCGTAACAATACAAGGAGAAGATGTAATCATTCCGACTGTGTGGCCAAATGGCGTGCGCGTGAGGCCGAGTTTAACACAGGCTTTGAACAGGCACAGCGTCGTAAGACAGAAGCAACTATGACAACAAGCCGCTCTGCTAGTGCAGGTGTGGAGGGATATTTCCGCGCAGAAATAGGTTGGTGTATCGAAACAAATGAGTTTGTATTTGATTTTACACGTGTAAGTGTAACTGTCGATTTAGCTGCGGCATTTGGCAAGTCGTTTAGGGTAAAATACATGGCGGGGCCGGTTCCCATAACCATGGTGTTTACGTTTAACGCAGGCATAGGTGCCGAAATTAACGTTTTGCTAGAGCCGTCTCGCATGATTAACCAAGGCTTTGGTAACAGAGATTGGCTCACCGTGCGCGCAAACACAAGAGGCAGTATCTCGGTGACGGCATCTGCAGGAGTGGAGGCTGTAATCGTGTCTGCGGGCGTACATGCTCGCGCCGCGCTTAACTTGCGTGCCGATATGTTCACCCAGCCGCTTGTGCCAAACTTTGCTCATCGGATATATGTGGGTACGGAGATTTCAATTGGTGCATTTGTGCGGGTTGGGCCGCCGTGGCCTGGGTTTTTAAATTGGACATGGCGACCTGTGTTCTGGGAATTTGAAAGAGAATGGCTTGTTGCAGAAGGACAGCGCGGTAATTGGCAAGGGCAAGACCCCTGGTCAAATGTAAGAGCCGTAGGCGGAATGGTGCAAGAGCCTGTTGCACTAACCGCAGTTTTATTTAACGAGCTGGTAGAGCAGAGGCTTCATAATATTCCAAATCCGCCAACAAGTGAGCCAAGTATATCTGTATGGGACGAAAACTTTGCAGTAGCGGCTTGGTCGAGCATGATAGTGGCTGAGGAATATCTGGAAGAAATGCAAAGAACACGCCAAAATCAAGGTTTGCCAGCGTTTGGCGAAGATAATATAGAAGCGTCAGACATGATAGGCTTAGCCAATCTCATGAATGTAATCGCAAGCGTATGGGATGGAACAAGCTGGTCCGAGCCGCAAGCCGTTACCATGAATACCGTGGCGAGTTATAGACCTGTAGTAGCCGTACAAAGTAACGGTACAGCCGTAATTGCCTTCCAGCAGATAACATTTGAAGAAATTACAGTAGAAAATGACTTTGTGGTTTACAGCTTTAACAGCTACGGTGAGGTTGTGGACAGGGAAGTAGTAATGCAAGCGGGAGATGTCGCGCCTTCTGTAGGCAGTATCGAGCTTGTGTATAGCGTACTGCAAGGAAATTATTGGACTGCACCGCAAAATGCAGAGATAAGTATTAACGGCATGATAAACGACCATTCTGTGGCCATTAATAGGGTAGGAGACGTTGCCATAGTGGCCTCTGTAGTGGTGCAGGGTGAAACAGACGAAGATTTCTTTGACGGCGTTTACGCAATTCACATTGCAAATAATGGACAGGTCACACAAAATAGGGTTTTAACCGGTGGTGATGTAAACATCAGCACACAGGTAGAGTCGCTAAGTGCAGCTTTTGGTGATGGATTTATGTTTACGTATTTTACTGCTTGTAGCGATGGTTTTGGTAATGTGATGGCGGGGCGTATAGCCGGCGACGGAAGCATCGCACACGATTTTAGAGTAAGTGCCGAGATTCCAACCCCGGAGTACTCATTGTTTACGGATGGCAGTGAGATTGTTATTGCTTGGCCTTCGTATGATGTCGTAGTAGGCGGGTTTGGTATAACGGCAGTAAAATTGACAAACTGCGATGGCGATGTAGGCTTTTCTGCACCCGTTACGGTATTACAGCCTGTGGCTGACGCTGATGTAAATATTTTAGACGGCGCAGTAGAAACAATAGCAGGTGTAACGAGCATACGTATTTTGTACGAACATCCTTTGCCTGATGTAGGTAGTGTTAAAAATTTGGAAAGATGGGAGCAATATGAGGACGTGAGCGAAACGAACGCCCGCAATATACGGACTTTTTCGCATGAGCAAAGAATCCGTAGCGACCAATTTTATATTAATCAACACGCCGCTATAGCCTCTGCACAGTTTGCAAATATAGCGATATATGAACTGGGCTTTGATGTAGCGGATTTAGCACCAGGTCAAGAAATACCTATTTTCATAGACGTAGCAAATGCAGGCGTTAGGAATATAACAAGCGTAGTGCTGGAGCTAAACGGCGAGAGGTCGGTGGTATTTGCCGGCGCAGTCGGCGAAAATATCAGACCGTCGCAGATATACGCAGGTTATGCATTAACGACCCTTGGGGCGAGTATCGCAAATATCCCATATGTCTTGACTGTTTCGTTTAGCAATGGAGAGGAATATGTATCACAAGGTATGGTTAACGTCGCATTGTCGGATATCTCGATAGGTGGTGCGACAATAACCCTTGCAGAAGAAGGAATGCGTGAATTTGCGTTAAATCTGTTTAACACAAGCAATTTACCTTTGGCGGGTTCCGGTAACTCTGTCAGGTTACGTTTTTATCACGACCCATCGCTACTTCTTCCTGCAAGTGTTACATGGCTGGGACTCGCTTCTCCGATTGTTTCACTTTCTTCTCCTCACATAGTAACGATTAGTGAAGATGAATTATTGTCTTGGGCAGATAGCGGAAGCCTAAGTCTGCTGTTTAGATACTATGTGGAAGAGGATGACTTAACCATATACGGCGAAATAGCCTCGGGCAAAAGGTTGTTTGTGTTTGCAGAAATCATTGACTCTATGGGTAATGTTGTCGGAGAAACAGATTATTCTGCAAACCATGCCAGCGTGGTAATAGAAAGCCTCATGAGGCCAAACTTGCCTAGTGTAATCACTACCGTAGAACGGTTTGACAGTGCGCGAGGCACGGTCGATGTCTCGTTGCGAAATTTATCTATGCAGGATGTACCCTCATATAGCGGTAAAATGATTGCGGTGTTAATGAGTGATACCGGCAGCGTTGTAGAGACATATGCGTTTGTGATAGATGACACGTTGTATCGCGAAAGCACTTTTGATTACCATGTGGCATTTAGTGGTAGGGGTAGCGATGTTGCCATCCAATTTATAGAGCTGGGTACAGACAGCACACTAAGTAATCTCACACTTAGCGAAATCCCGTTTGTATTTGATAACACAATAGTTTCTGCCGGAGGTGCGACTACGATATATGTAGAAAATGTACATGGCATTGGCCAAACTACTCTGCTTGCGATTGCCAGTAATCCGGTGGCTGTGATTTCTGTAAATGGCAGTTATACAGGATTGGCGAGTATAACTGTACCCCTGGATGAGCCTAGAGTTGCGGTAGATATGTTGGTTACGGTAGCCGGCGTAAGCACGAGATATACTTTGGTAATAACCTCAGACGTAGACCCACATGTTCCTGCGGGAAATAACCAAGCCCGTACCAGAACTTTGAGAACAGTAGTGAGACCTGCCGGTCTGCCTGCACAGATGGAAACAGTGAGGCTATACGCAGAAACAATAAATGCCCATGTAGCTATGGCGCAACCACTTGAGGTTAGCCTAGGCAGGGTACGTGTTGTATTGCCTGTGGCGGTTTTAGAAGAATTACAGCCACGAGCAGAACATGGCATAGTCGAAATCCGAGTAGGTGCAGTATTCTGTGAGCCAACATGTGAGTATGCGTGTTTTGGAAGGGTCATTGTATATATAGTGATTGACGATGAAAACATTTCATCTTTTGAAAACTACTACGCCATATACATGCACCTAGAAGGCGTTAGCGGATTAAATATAAGCAGGCTAACCGCCATCCATGACAACAGAAATATCGGTGGCGATTACGACACCGACACATCGTGGTTTGGGTTTGCCACAAAGCAAACAGGCAGTTTTTATGCCGCGTATGTAGACAATCTCATTAGGATGATGCTAGAGGTGGATTCGGCGAGATTGGTTGATATGATAACAGGCGAGCAGCATATTATGGATGTATCTCCAATCATAGAAGACGGCAGAACATTGGTGCCGGTACGATTTATAGCCGAGGGATTAGGCGCATATGTAAGCTGGGATGATGTAACGCGTGAGGTTGCAATTCTGTTAGATAATCATCAGATTGTTCTCACTATAGGACAGCTAATGAACGGAATGGAAGTGCCTGCACAGCTGGTAAATGATAGAACCATGGTACCGCTAAGGTTTGTATCAGAGAAGCTGGGTGCGACCGTGCATTGGGACGAAAAAACACGAAACATAGAAGTAATTTTGTAAATGGTTTAAGAAAAAGAGGGACGATTTCGTCAGCTCAGAAAAAAAGCGAGAGAAGGCGTGAGCCGACTCTCGTTTTTTTGTTGTGAGGCGTGTAGCCGCTGTTAAAAACAGACAAAACAGGAAATCAATTGGTCTTTACAGTTTAAAGAATGATACTCTCTCCTGCAATAGCTCGGCTTGTGAGTTGAGTTCTTCGGATGCCGCCGCGGCTTCTTCTGATACGGCACTGTTGCTTTGTACGACTTGTGATATTTGTGCGATGCCGACACTTACTTGTTCGATTGATTCTGCTTGCTCTTTGGAGGCCTTGGAGATATTGTCGATTATTTCTGATACATCTCCTGCATTTTTTACGATGATGTCCAGAGAGCCGGAGGTAGACTCGGCAATATCCGAGCCGGATTCTACACGTTCGATGGAGCTTCCGATTAGGGCATTTGTTTCCACTGCGGCTTTTTGACTGCGACCTGCGAGGTTGCGTACCTCTTCTGCTACTACGGCAAAGCCCTTGCCATGCTCGCCTGCCCTTGCGGCTTCTACTGCGGCGTTTAGGGACAGCAGATTTGTTTGGAAGGCAATATCTTGGATTACTTTGATGATTTGGGAGATATTATGCGACGACTCTTTGATTTGGGTCATTGCGTCGAGCATATGCTTCATTGCGTCGTTACCCTCTTTTGCATTGGAGGTAGACCTGCCGGATAGTTCATTTGCTTCGGTTGCGTTTTCTGCATTGTCTCGTGTTTGTTGACTGATGGTGTCGATGGTGGCATTTAGCTCTTGGATTGCACTGGCTTGGGTCTGCGCTCCGTTTGCCAAATCTATGGAGCTTGCAGAAATCTGACGTGCGCCTGTCAATACCTGCTCCGATGCAGAAGAAATCTCTGACAAGGTGCTGTGCAGATTAGAAATAATATGCTTGATGGACTCGCCTATTCGGCTAAAATCACCGGTGAACTCGGTCGTGAGCTTATATGTCAAGTCACCGTTTGACAGGGCATCCAGAGCCTTTGCGATTTCTGTGATGTATCCTTGCAGGCCGTTTGTTACGTCGTTTATATCATTTTTGATTGCTAAGAAGGAGCCGGAATAACTGCCATTTATTCTTGCATCAAAATAGCCTTGTCCCATTCTGTTCATGACAGTGGTGATTTCTGTTATCGGGTCATCGACGGCTTTTGCCAAAGCATTGAGACCCTGCATGATTTCTGCCCAGCCGCCCAAAAATCTTGTGTCGTCGATATTGATGTTTAGATTCCCATTTACTGCGGCACTTATCATGGTATTTACTTCGTCGCTTACCTGTGTGATATTTGTGCGCATTGTTTCTACTGCTTCGTTTAATTTTGCCAAATCACCGGGTTGCTGTTCCATTTTTGTATTAAAATCGCCGTCGCCGATTTTAGAAAACACATCAACGAGTTTAAACATCAGTGAAAGGTTGTCTTCTACCATGTGGTTGATTTTGTCTACCACAGAGGCATATGCACCGCTGTAGCCGGATACATTGATGTAGGAGTCAGTCTTGCCGTTGGACTGGTCATCCGCCATATGGTCGAGGTCGTTGATTAAAGTTTGCAGAGTACGCACAAGATTTTTTGCGGTTTGTGCCAATACGCCCGTTTCATCTTTGCTGCGTACTCTTATATTTACATTCAAATTACCGTTGGAAACATCGTCCAATACAGATACGACCTCTGTGAGTGGTTTTACGATTGATTTTGTCAATGCAATCGCAAAGATTATTGAAATGCCTATGCTTATCAGAGACCCGACTGTTGCGACATTGCGTGTGGTAGCGGCTTGCAACTCCAGCTCTGCCGAACGAAGATACATGGATGTCATCGCGCCATCGCGCAGGGTTACAAAGCTCGAATGGATTTGGTCATAAAGCGCGGAACCTGCGGCAAAATATGTCTCTACCCTGTCGCGGCTTGCAGTGTCGCCCACTATGCCCTCGCTCGCCGCCGTAAACATGCCCCCGATTACCTCTGTAGAGTAGCGATTGATGAGTACCCTCAAATCATTGGACTCCTGCAACAACTCATTTCTTCTGGCGGGGTCCATGGAGTTGTCTGCATTGAGGTTTGCTTGATAGTCATCCAGATACTGATTGAGCATGATGACTATTTGTCTGCCATCACTATTCAGTTCTTCAAGCGACTGCATGTCACCCAGCCTAAAGGCCATGTTTGCAACAATACGGCGGGCATCCACCAAGTCTGCGGACATCTGCAAGAGGGTTGCATACCGCTCTGTAGGGAAATAATTTAACTCTACAAAGCCTTCGTTTACAAGTCGCATACTACGCATACTTGCGATTACAATAACGCCGGCAAGCACAATCAAAAAACCAAAACCCAGTGCAAGTTTAATGCCGATTTTCAAATTCCTAAATGCTGTCATCCTAAATCTCTCCCTCAGTATATATTTTGGTGCCTTGTTGCGCTACACGTTGAATCTGATGAGCAGTACATCGCCGTCTTTTACGATATACTCCTTGCCCTCCACACGTACCTGTCCCTTTTCTTTTGCGGCGGCGTATGTCCCTGCGGCGATGAGGTCGTCATAGGCTACCACCTCTGCACGGATAAAACCGCGCTCCAGGTCACTGTGTATTTTGCCCGCCGCCTGTGGTGCCTTAGAGTTTTGGCGGACAGTCCAAGCGCGTACCTCCTTTGGACCCGCTGTGAGAAAGCTAATCAGACCAAGCAGTTCATATCCGGCGGAAATTAATCTCGCCAAACCGTTTTCGCTGATTCCCATATCTGCCAGAAACATTTCCTTTTCCTCGGGGTCGAGGGTGGCGATTTCTGCTTCGAGTTTTGCGCATGATACATAGAGCTTCGTATTTTCTGCCTCTGCAAAATTTTGTAATGCTTTTAATGAATCACTCTCGCCGCCTTCCAGGTCACTTTCGGAGATGTTAGCGGCATAGAGCATGGGCTTTTGGGTGATTAGGGTCAGGCTTTCTACGAGCTTTAGGTCGTCAGGGTCGTCCCATGTTAGAGTCCTCGCGGCTTTGCCTTCTTCCAGTACCGCAATTATTTTGCGCAAGATTTCTTCTTCGCGCTTATATGATTTGTCGGTGCGGGCGGTTTTTTCCGTCTTTGCCAAACGACGCTCCAGCATTTCCAAGTCGGCAAACACAAGCTCTAAGTTTACCGTCTCCGTGTCACGTACGGGGTCGATTGTTTCGTGGACATGGGTTACATTTTCGTCCTCAAAACATCGTACAACATGCACAAGTGCATCCACCTCGCGTATATGGGACAAAAATTGGTTGCCCAGTCCTTCGCCCTGCGACGCTCCCTTTACCAATCCCGCAATGTCCACCATCTCAATCACGGCGGGTACTACGGATTTTGCATTATAAATTTCGTTGAGTTTGGCAAGCCTCTCGTCGGGGACCGGAACACGCCCCACATTTGGGCTTACTGTACTAAATGGGTAGTTTGACGCTTCCGCGCCTGTTTGCATTATTGCATTGTATAATGTGCTTTTTCCTGCGTTCGGCAGTCCTACAATTCCTAATTTCATTTGTAACTCCTTTTGACAAATTCTATAACTTTGTCAAAATTATAACACAGATGTATAATAATGGTATGGATATTTTAAATGAAAATCAACAAACAGCGGTGCGCCATCACAAAGGTTCGATGATGGTATTGGCAGGTCCCGGCAGTGGAAAAACGGCAGTGATTACTGCGCGTTCGGCTTTTCTTTCAGAAATGGGCGAAAAATCCTTGGTTATTACATATTCCAAGGCCGCGGCGGGTGAGATGCAACGCAGATACAGCGGAGAGGGTGGTGTGACCTTCGGCACATTCCACTCCGCGTTTTTTAGAATGCTCCGAAAAAAGTATAGCTACTCGGTAGAAGAAATTCTGGCCGACGGCGAACGCCGAATCGCGGTAAAGACCTTCCTATCAGAAAAGCAATACGAGCCTGACGAAGAGATGCTCTCCGCATTACTCACAGAGATGTCGCTTGTGAGAAACGAACTCCACGACCTATCCCATTATCACTCAAAAACAATAGGTGCGGATGATTTTCGCGACCTCTGCGAAAGCTACGAAAGATATAAAACCGGACGCGAAAAAATAGATTTTGACGATATGTTATGCCTCACATACGAAATGCTAAAAGCCAATCCCCAAGAATTAAACTACTGGCGTGGAAAGTTTCCATTTATAATGATAGACGAGTTTCAGGATATAAACCGAGTGCAATATGAAATTGTAAAACTGCTCGCGGCACCGCAAAACAATCTGTTTATCGTAGGAGACGACGACCAGAGTATATATCGCTTTCGTGGTTCGCGGCCTGAGTTTTTATTAAACTTCCCAAAGGATTTTCCTGATACGGCACAAATCACACTGGAAACAAACTATCGCTCCACTGACGAAATCATAGCCTATGCCAACAAAACAATAGCACCAAATAAAGCCCGCTATGCAAAAAACATCCAAGGCACGGGTATGACTCGGAAAAAATCCGTAATTTTTCTTGAATCCTTTGACCAAAACGACGAAGCCGTTAGAATCGCCACCCGCATACGTGACCTATGGAAAAAAGGCGCGAATCTCGACGAAATTGCAATCGCCTTCCGCCTAAACATCCAAGCCCGTGCCTTCATGGATGCATTCTTAAATATGAACATACCCTTCCGGAGCCGAGACGAGGCTCCCACTATCTATGACCACTGGCTGGCAGAGGATTTGTTTTCATATCTGCGGGTGGCACAGCGGCTGTGGTTGCGCCAAAAAACAGGCTATGACCCTGATGCCGCACGGATTATCAACAAACCTTTCCGTTATGTGGGCAAGGCATTTTTACAGTCCGTAAAAAAGTCCAATGCAAATATCTTCCGGGCTTACCAACATACAAACGCACTTCACCTAAGCACAAAAGCCAATATAGAGGAACTAAACAAGCATCTTATACGCCTCGCAAAGCTCGAAACATCAGAAGCCATCCGCTATATCCGTCAAAACGTGGGCTACAACAACCACATCCACTCCACCTGCGAATATCGAAAACTAAACCCGGACGGCCTGATGGAAATCGCCTCCGAGCTCCAAGAGGCTGCTAAACCCTTCCCTAATCCCCTCGACTTTATCGCCCACGCAAAAAAAGCCGCCGAAGCGGCAAAACATAAAGAGCAAACCGGCCCGTGTTGTACCCTCACCACTCTGCACAGCGCCAAAGGCTTGGAGTTTGAGCGGGTATTTATAGCCGGTGCGATAGAAGAAATCCTGCCTCACATAAGGAGCAAAACCGAAGCCGAAATAGAAGAAGAACGCAGGTTGTATTATGTAGGAATAACCCGAGCAAAGCGCGAGTTATATGTTTCTACCGTAAAGACAAGATATGATAATCCTGCCGAGCCTTCACGGTTTATATAGTGTATTAGTAGCCACTGTACATCCGTAGTTTATCCACTGCATTTTCTGCAATGATAACCTCGCCGCGCTCTACGATATATCTGCGGCTGACGGCATTAGAAACATGCTTTTGTCCGTATTCATACAGCACGGCCTCCAGCTCTTCGGTGGTTTTCAGGTCTTTTGTTTCGTTTGAAATCATCAAATAGTAGGCATTGTCCATTTTATGCACTTCGCTTATGCCTTCGAAATTTTCGGGCAAGCGAGCGGCACCCTCCGCTACCATATCAAGGCTTTCGAATGAGAATATACTATGGCTTTCTTCGTCAGTGATTTCCGGTTGCGAAATTACACCCTGACGCTTAAATTTGCATTCTTGCCTTGCGGCAGGGATGAGGCTAAATTGTCTTTCCTTCTCCATGCCTCGGCTCATCTTTGTCACAACAACAACAAGGCTATCCACGCCCATGCGCATAGCCTCAAACATCAATGGTGTTTCGCCCTCTGCAAACTCATACTCGTCTTGCACCAAGGTCATGATTTCTCTAAAAAGTTGCTGGGTTTTGTCAGAAGCGTGAGAAAGCTCATTGATTTTTATATCACGCTCTTCCAAGTCATCTGTCATAAGTACAAATTTAATCTGTGTGTCGCTTATTCTCTCTATTCGCATAAAGCTTCCCCCAGTTAAGACTAATCTTTGCCTAAAAGCTATTCCTAGTCAGTATAATAAATAAGCTATGTAATGTAAATAAAAAAAATTTTCCACAAGGACACGCAACAAAAAAATTATAGCCTCATATGATTAAAGTATATTTAATAGAAAGGGGAGTCTGCGCGGGTAAAAACTATGTACTTATCGCAAATGTGGGAAGCATTTGCCGGAACGCCCATGACACATCTCCCCATACAAAAGAGCAGGGCAACGACCCGCGCCCATAGAAGCTCCGGATTCGGGGCTTCTTTTTGTCGTTACCCCGACAATGCCGCGCCTACTGCCGTAGCAAAAATCGCATTCTTTGGTATGTGGAATCTGACGGGGTGTATTTTTGCAAGATTTTCGAATACGACTGCCGCGTGTTCGGTTGCCGAAAGCGCGCCGATTAACACAATATCCTTTACGTCACTGCCCAGTGTTGCAAAAATTGCCATCATGCCCACACTCTCGAAAATCATGTTAATAAAACCCAGTACATAATCCGCCGGTTTTGCATTGTCACGCAAGTTTCCAAAGTTGGATACAGTGGTTTCGGGCGGCAGGTTGCCGATTTTTTCACGAGAAATATCACTTAGACGCAGGTCTATGGCGGAGAGGTTGCCGTCCTTTGCGATTTCTGTGATGCCTGCAAAGCTGTGTACCCCTGCAAATCGCTCCGATAGATTAAGGAGCATTCCACCGCCTACACCGCTCCCACCCAGATGTGTTATTTTTCCATCAGAAGCCTTGACTATGGCTGTACCTGTACCAACGCTGATGATAAATGCGTCGGTGAGTGCGGCAAGCTTTTGTCCACCGAGGCCGATTGCCATAAACTCGTCTACGCGGATGGTGGGTATGTCATACATGCCTTTTTCTAAATAGGCCGCACCTACGCCCGTTACCATTATTTTTTTTACATCACCCATACGCAGACCGTATTCTGCGGTAAATTTGCCAAATGCACCAAAAGCAGATGTGATTTGGTCGCCTGCCTCTACCTGTAACATACCGATACATTCGTCTTTTTTGTAGCCGACTATCTTTGTTGTGGAGCCGCCAACGTCTATCCCGAGTACAATATCCATACTATGTTCTCCTTCTTTTTACAACTTCGATGACCCTAACGAGTGCAGGTGCAAGTACGATGTTAAAAATCAGCTCCATCAAAAAATTTATGCCGATGATAAAGGCTGACGCATATTGCAAAAGTGTTTGACCCGCACCTTCTTCTACTAAAACTTCAAGAAAGAGGAAGAAAACGATGGCAAAAATACTCGTATTGACAAGCGGTACAGCAATTGCCGCGGCAATCACGCCTAAATAAGTGCGTGGCAACCTTGTCAAAATACCCGCAGTAAAACCTACTGCCAAGCCCCGGCCAAGTGTGCCTACTGCCATAATCAAAGGGCTTACACCCCACATCATAGCGGACGTAGGCGCGACACCAAAAATCCCGCTACCCAGCACGATAAGCCCAAAGAAAAATCCAAGCACCATACCTGCCTTTATGCCATACATAGCCGCGCCAACGATAATCGGCGGCAAAACCAAAGCCACGGGGATTGTCCCGGGTGTAACAGCATTAGCCGCAGTAGCAAAAACTTGCAACACGATAACGATTGCAACTAAAACGGCAACGCCTGTCATTTTTTTAACTTCCATTTTTAATCACACTTTCTAAGATTTTAAATAAGATGAAAAATACAGGTAAACCCCTCCGCGACTAATTATGGTATGACACATGTGTTTAATTGTCAATAAAAAAGCCGCGCATTCGGTCGGAATGCGCGGCTTGGATGAAATTTTTAGTTGACTACAGTGATTGCGGGCAATGAGCGTGTATCTACCCTTGAGTTGCCGCTATAGGCACCGATTTGGAATACGTTTTGACCTGTAGGCGCATTATGTCCTACTATGACTTCTACCAGCCATTCGGTTTCATTGTTATGCTCTAAGGTGCGTTGTGGTTGCCTTGCTAATGTGCCATGTCCGCCTGTAACTGTGAGGTTTGTAATGTTGGGGGAAGTAACCACACGGAATGTTGCAGATTGCCCCCTGCTGAGAGCAGTACTCGTCCCGGGCCAAACAACAGATGAATGTATCCAGCCGGAGCCTGTTGTGCCATGTGTCCTTGTAATAGTGCGTGTATCCTCGGCGGTGAGAGTGTTTAGATTGCCTGTCGTTGTGCTTACGTTGATTATTATATTTCCGTGGGATACTGTATCAGTAGCGATAACAGACCATGAGCGGTTGCCCGTACCGGAGTTTGTGCGGCTAAGTTGAACTCTGTTGCCTGTACCCGGCATGGTTGCCCATACTGTCTGTACATAGCTGTTTGTTGTCACCTGAATAAGCGTTTCGTTAGAATGATGATGATGTGTCCAAGATGCTGTTGGGGTGCCGATAATTTGTCCTGTTGTGTGTGACACTGTGATGTTTTCGGTGCGGGTGGCGGCATTATCAGTATTTCTTGTAGCGTTTGCAAAAATTGTGACATTGCCGCTTCTTATCGGCGGGAATGTTACTCGCCATGTGCGTGTAGTCGCACCGCTGGTGGAGCGGGTCGCGTTATGCTCCCTGCCGTCCACATCGCGTACCCATACATGTTCTACATCCAAGTTTGTTGTTATTGTAAACGTCGTGTTTCCACCCGGAGTAACTGTGCGGTTGGCCACATTTACGTTATTGATTCTGGGTGTGACAGGTGCTACAAATGGCTGTGTCAATGTCAGGTTGTATAGTTGTGTAGCAGCTCCGGGCCAGTTGTAAGTCCTGTTAGACCCAACTTCGACTTGTTGTACTGCCCATGTCGAAGGCCTGAAATTTACTACCCAAGTACGAGAGTTGCTATCTTGTGTGGTCATTGTTCCGCGAGCAAAATGACCTGTACCGCGTGCGTTGTTTGTCCTGTTAAAGTTTACCCACACTTCGTTTGTTTCACTGCCCGTCACAATCGTAAGCTGTACATATCCTACGCCTGTTGCGGGTGTTTCTGTGATACTCGCAATGGCAATCGGCCCTAGATTTGCAGGTGCGGCAGGAATCGTAACCGCAGGCGTTGTAGGTGTGGTAACTGTTGTTGTTGCTGCACCTACTGTAACCGGTATATTAATAATCGCCGCGCCGTTTTCTGAGTTATTGGTATTGGCAAAAATAGAAACGGTCGTTGTACGGTTGGGTGTGACGGTAACGACCCAGTCGTTGCTGTTGCCTACACGTGAACCCTGTGTCCTGACACCGTCCACCATTGCAAAAACAAACTGCGTTTGGGCAGTAGTCCTCACATTAAAGGAAATACTCTGTCCGCTGTTGACGGTAGTTCTATCCATGGAAAAGTTGACAATCGCGGGTGCCGCCATGGCAATTGCCGGTACAGCAAAAGCCCAGCATAACATTAGCACCAACGATAAAAATACTTTTTTCTTCATTACATACACTCCTTCATTTTAGTAGGGGCTTTGCCCACTTTAGCTTTTGTCCATAATACCACAAACATACTTGAATAATATGTCAATTTTGTTGCAGAAGCACTTGTCTCTATGATATTATGCCCATGGAGGTGGTCATTCATGGCTTACAAAATTACAGATGCGTGCATTTCCTGCGGTGCTTGCGTTAGCGAGTGTCCGGTAAATTGCATTTCTGAAGGCAGCCCAATTTATGTAATCGCAGAAGGCGACTGCATTTCTTGCGGCGCGTGCGTGCCGGCCTGCCCGGTAGACGCAATTGTGGGGTAGAACATATTATTAAACATTTGGAGTGGCGCGGAATTTTTTTCGCGCCACTCCAAACCCCATTTTTGAAAAATGCTGTTTCGCTATAAAAACTAAGTAGCGCGCAAATGGCGTGCTTTAGGAGGCAAATTAAATGGCAATTAAAAAGTATTGTTGTGAGTTTATCGGTACGTTCGTGCTTACTTTTATGGGGTGCGGGAGTGCCGTTTTTTTAGGTGCCGCTATGGGTGGCGGGCATTTGGCCGTTGCTTTGGCCTTTGGTCTGTCGATTGTTGCTATGGCATATGTAATTGGAGGGGTTTCGGGATGTCATATAAACCCGGCCGTTTCGTTTTCTATGTTGTTGGATAAGCGTATGAGCGTTAATGATTTTGCCTTTTATGTAGTCGCACAGGTTTTGGGTGCGGTGGTTGCCGCCGCGTTGCTTTTTGCTTTTGTGGAAGGCTTTGGAATCACGGATATAACAGGTGGTTTGGGGACTAACGGAGTAGCAAACGCCGGTGGTATCAGCGGTGCATTTGTCATAGAAGTGGTGCTTACATTTATTTTTGTATTAACCATCCTCGGCGTGACCACCAACGAAAAAATGGCCCATGTAGCAGGGATTGTGATTGGTCTCACACTCGCATTTGTGCATATTGTGGGGATTCCGCTGACGGGGACTTCCGTAAATCCTGCGCGCAGCATAGGACCTGCTATCTTTGCGGGTGGAGCGGCGTTGTCGGATGTTTGGGTATTTATCCTTGCCCCGCTGTTCGGTGCGGCTCTTGCGGCGTTGGTATACCGCTTTTTGATTAGGAAGTAGCTAACTTTACGTAGCTTTCGTATCTTGCGGGATGGATGGTTTTGCCGATTTGTTCCTTTACAGCGCAAAGCGCTTCGTGGACATGCAAGCAGTCATTAAATTTGCAATCATTAATAAACGGGCTAAACTCTCTGAAAAGTGAGGCAAGCTCGTTTTTTTGTATATGCTCTATATCCAGCGATGTAAACCCCGGTGTATCAAAGCAATAGCCCGCCTCAGGTGTTTCTCCGAGCGGAAAAATCTCTGTATGCCGTGTTGTGTGTTTTCCTCGCCCGATTTTTGTACTAAGCTCACCTGTTTCCAGATTAATCCCGGGCATAAGCGCGTTAATAATACTGGATTTGCCCACACCTGACGGCCCTGCAAAAAGATTTACCTTTCCTGCCATCTTTATGCGTAGTTCGTCCAGCCCTGCTCCGTCCATCGCGTCGGTGTACACCACATCATAACCCGCTCGTTTGTAGTCCTCAAACGTCAAAGGGTCATGTTGGTTGACTTGGAGGTCTGCTTTATTAATACAGATTAAGACGGGAATGTTTTCATGCTCGATGAGGCACAAAAATCTATCTAAAAGCCCCGCATTAAAATCGGGCTGTGTGGTTGCCACCGTTATGATTACCTGCTCAATGTTTGCGGCAGGGGGGCGGCGCAGCTCGTTTTCGCGGGGCTTTATTTTGTTAAGGGTTGCTGTTTTTTTATCTGTGATTGTGATTTGAACTTTGTCGCCGACAAGCGGCGGGGTTTTTCTGTAGCGAAAAATCCCACCAACATTGCAAGCATAACTGACACCATCGACGAGAACGGTGTATGTGCCGCTTATGCCTTTTATTATTAAGCCGTCGGTCATGGACGACTTTCTACTGCGCGTGGAATCCGCACACTGTTTTCTACAGAATATATGCGGAAGATGGTGGGGTCGGCATATTCTACACCCAAGGCGCGTGGGAATGATGCTACTTGTGCGTGGGGGTCGTTGATTATATCCTGTGGAGTTTCGTTGCCGATTTGGCGTGTGATTACCAGATGGATTGTTTCTGCACCCTCGGGTATTTGCCAGCCCAAGTGGATTTCTAATGTGCCGCTTACCATCGTAATGGGGGGAGGGGTGGGGGTCGGCAAGGGGGTGTATGGCTCGTCGGTAGGTGTAGGCGTGGGCGTAGGGGTGGGCGTAGCTTCGGGTTCCGGTGTTTGCTCGGGTGTTCCATCGTTTGGTTGTGGGGTTTCTTGCGGCGGCGGTG
>WRGY01000098.1 GCA_009786925.1 Defluviitaleaceae bacterium
TAGAAGTGCTGTATGATTTCTACATAAGTAAACCCCATGTCTAACAGAGCGCGGACACCGTTTTGGCTCATGCCTACGCCGTGGCCGTTTCCGCCGCCAAAAAAGGTCACGGCATCCAGGCGGTCGGATTTTGCACAGTGGTGAAGCTCCATTGTAAAAAACGCGCTTGGAAGGAGAGATAGGCGTGCAGACAGTGTTCCGTCATGGCGAGTCACCGGTATATCTTGTGGGTTTAATAGCGTGCGTATATTAAACTCTGTTTGCACTACTGCATTTGCTTCATCACCATAAAAGAACATTTCCATTATATTTCCGCCTTGACCACGGCGTGTTATTCGTAGATTTTGTAGATTTCCTATGGTGGAGTTATTGTTTGTGATGTAGATAAGTGCGGGATTTGCATCGCGTCGTGGGGATAGGTTTTGGTTTATGCGGTCGGAGAGTTCGGCAACAGTCATAGTCACTTGCCAGCGGAACCACGGAAATTCGCGGTCGAAAGCGGGGAGTTCCTGATTACGGAAGAATGCAGAGGCGGCTTCTTCTGTGCGAAGGTCACCCGGATGTGTCATGCTTGCAGGAAACTGTGCGCCTGCTCGCAAAAAGTATGGCGTGTATGATGGAAACTCTGCTCCGTTTGCCCACACTTCTCCAAAATTCGCCGTCGTCCCACCGGATGTGGAAAAATAATTTGCCAAAGCAATTTCATCACCAAACATAATAACCTGACCGCGAGTACTGCGTACTGCCTCGATTGATACCCCATTTTCGGGAATATTATTATAGACTTGGCTCATAACGGAGTCATCTACATGCGCACCAAACTCGCGAAAATGGCTTTGTTGTATTTGGTGAAGGACAAAGCTACGTGCCGTTACTGCCTGCACCTTTGATGCCTCAACCCCAAAGAACGAGGGCATCTCGCTGGGTATGACCGCGTAAAGATATTCTTCCAACAACAACTCATTTACTATTATAAAGCCGCCATCTGTTCTCGTTATGTCAAATGTACCACGATAATGGGGATACACCCCTTCGCTCTGGCTTCGTCCAAGCCCGATGACTATCAAGCGGTCATCGGGATTCACTGTAGAAATAAAATATTTGTCCGAAGTTGCTCGAAAAATATCGTTTGCCAAAAACATCCTCTCTTGCTCACTGCCTTGCACAAAAAAATTTCCTGTGCCGGTAATCAAAACCTGTTCATGCACAAGCCCTTCAAATCCGGATGTGCTAATCACTACACGGATATATGTTTCGTTAGCGGCCTCCAGACCTGTAAATGGTAAGCTCTCTTTTGTTTCATCATAAGCGCAAGCAGAAAAAACTACGATGGAAAAACATGATAATATGAAAATCAATAAGCCCATATAGATACCTCAGTTCACTCGCAGCAGTATGCGTCCGCCGCGATTTACGATTTCTCCCGGGATTGGAAACTGCTCCAATACATGTTCGCCGCTTCCTGTGATGTCGTGGATTAGATTGGCTTCTTTTAGTATGTTCAATGCTTCATTTTTTGGCAGTCCCCGAATATCAGGTACTGTTACGGGTGCGCCTTCTTGTTCTGCTTCTGTTACATACAGCGGCGTAACTCCGAGATAAGGAAGCACATTTTCTAATAGCAGTTGCATTATCGGGCCTGTTACTTGGCCACCGTAGTACGCACCCTTTGGCTCATCTACAAGGACAAGGGCTACCACTGCGGGTGCGTCGGCGGGTGCAAATGCCATGATGGATGAAATATATTTCCCGCTGCCTCGTGGGAGCTTTTGGGATGTTGCGGTTTTTGCACCTACGCGGTAGCCGGGAATGTACGTGCGCTGACCCGTGCCTACAGATACAACGGATTCCAATACAAAGCGCATAGAGTCGCTTACATCTGTGGGGATTATTTGTTCACCCCTCGGTGGTGCAAACTCCTGTACAACAAAACCGTCTTGGTTTATTAGGCGCATTCCTATATGTGGCGTGATACGATAGCCACCGTTAACCACCGTAGCGGCAGAAGAGACTAACTGTAAAGGTGTAATGGTCAAACTCTGCCCAAAGGACATGGTTGCAAGCTCCACGGGACCCATTTTGTCAGCTGCATACATTATGCCAACGGCTTCGCCCGGCAAGTCTATTCCTGTTTTTTCGTTAAAGCCAAAACGCATGAGATAATCATGAAAAAGCTCTGCACCAAGCTGCTCCCCGATTGCCATAAAAACAGGATTGCAAGAGTTTTGTACGCCCTGCACAAAAGTTTGCGCGCCATGAGAACGAGGGCTTCGCCAACATTTTATTTGTCGCCCGCCCACGGTTACGCTCCCCCCGCAAGAAAAGCGCGAATCCAGCGTAACAAAGCCCTCTGCAAGCCCCGCCGCCGATGTTACTATTTTGAAAGTAGAACCGGGTTCGTAGGTGTCATTGATTGCAAAGTTACGCCACATGCGATTGAGCTCGTTCATCTGCTGTTCGTTTGAGAATGTGTGCCATATGGCGGCGAGGTCTGGGCATTGTATAGTAAATGGGTCGTTTAAGTCGAAGTCGGGCTTATTGGCTAATGCGTAAATTTGACCGTTCATGGGATTCATAAGAATAATAACGCCTCGCGCCGCATCTTTTTGTTGCACGAGTAATTGTATTGCTTGCTCTGCATAGGATTGTAATACCGCGTCGAGTGTGAGTACGAGGTTTAGGCCGTCTACGGGAGGTATTCTGTATTGTCGTGAGCCATCCAGATGTCGCCCCGCCACATCTGTTTCTGTGAGAATCCGCCCTGCGGTTCCCATCAAAAATGCGTCGTACTTTGCCTCCAATCCGATTATGCCTTGATTGTCACGCCCCACAAATCCAATGACTTGTGACGCAAGCGACCCAAACGGATATACACGGCGTATATCCTCGTCTACTACAACACCGGGTAAATTTAATGCGCGGATACGGTCCGCGATTTCTGTTTCTACCTGCTGTGCCACACGCACGAGTGCCACGCGGCGCGAAATTTTTTCGTATACAGCAGCCTCTTCCATTTCGAGTTCACGAGCCAGTGCATGTGCAGTTGCTTGGATGTCTTTCATCTGTGCATAGATTACGCTTACACCCGACACTGTTTCTGTTACCGCGAGACCGACCATGTTTCGGTCATATATGCTGCCCCGGTTTGGGCGGATTAGCCTATCACGCGTTTGTTGTTCAAACGCCATGGCCTGCAACTCTTCGCCCCGCACCACTTGTATGTACAAAACCCGCACAAAATACAGCGAGAGTACAACTTGGAACAAAATCATCACATAAAACGCTTTTTTCCTGATATTCAAAGAAGTTTTTGACATTAACGCTCACCCCATAATATTTTATGAAAAAAACGTCAACACTATGCGTGGTGATTAATATGTTAAATTTCAGAACAGACCTTGCCCTTGAAATGAGCGAAAACCAAGAAAGCGAAATCTCGGGCGTAGAAATAACAATGGAACAAGACGAAACTCTGGGCATAACAGTGACATGGGTAAGCATAGAAACCGCAGAAGGTGCGGCTGCAATGCAAAAACCAATAGGCAACTATATAACACTCGAAACTGACGCAATGAAAGAAAATGACCCTGAAATACACGAAGAAATCGCAAAAATTCTTGCCCGAAAGTTAGGTCGCCTACACAAACTTGACAACAACAGCGTAATCCTGATAGTGGGACTCGGCAACAGAAATGTAACCCCCGACGCACTGGGCCCCCGTGTATGTGAAAAAATCCTCGTAACTCGGCATCTCGGCGAAGATGTCCCTCCCGACTTAAAAGGGAAGCTCCGCGCAGTAAGCGCGCTTGCCCCTGGCGTAATGGGGATAACAGGCATAGAAACAGCAGAAATAATAAAAGGCGTAGCCGAAAAAATAAAACCCGACCTCATAATAGCCATAGATGCTCTCGCCGCTCGAAAAACTTCCCGCATAAACTCTACTATCCAAATCTCCGATGCAGGGGTAAATCCGGGAGCCGGCCTGGGCAACCGCCGCACACCTATAAACAAGGAAAGCATGGGGGTGCCTGTGATAGCTATAGGAGTGCCAACTGTAGTAGACGCAGCGACTCTCGTAAATGACGCGATGGAAAAAATGTTAAATATAATGCAGGCACAAGCGAAAGAAGATGACGCTTTAATGACTATGCTTGGAAACATGCAAGAGACGGAACGTTATGGGCTAATAACAGAAATACTCTCCCAATCAAATATGTTTGTCACTCCAAAAGATGTGGATGCAGTAATCGTTCGTTTGGCAAATATAATTTCGAATACTTTAAATATATCTATGCACCCGGGCATAACCACTGATGATGTGAACAGATATTTATAAAACATGTGAAATCGCTGTATAAAAAGAACTTGTATTTTCCCCCCAAACTGTTAAAATGTAACACAATAGACATATAAGGGGTTGCTATCATGCCTAATGCTGAATATGCACAAGGTTCTGTGATTTGTACTGCGGGTGAGCCGTTTCGCCAGCTTATGATTATTACAAAAGGGACTGCACAGACCACATTTTGTGGACGACAGTTTACTCTTGGACAGGGCGACATGATTGGACTAAACGCACTTTTGGAGGGCAACCACAGCCTTACATACACCGCGGCAGAGGGTGTTACTATTTTTACGCTCCCATATGAAGACATATCTTCTTTGGAGACTCTTTTTCGAGAAAAAGAGGACATAGCAAGTGTTGTGGTTAACTCTATGGTGCGCCAGCTTGCTGCGTATCTGGAGCATCACGGCTCACTAAAGGCAGAAGCCGTGAATGTATACGAAACAGTGACTACAGCACATCCCCATTATGAAAAACTATGTGAAACATTTGGATATACTGCAAAAAAGCTACCTATGCTCACTACCGTAACAGAGCCGACTGAAGCTGATGAGCTATCACCTTGGGTCAATGACTACTACAAAGGCATAAATGAATTGGAGCCTCCTATTATAAAGGCATTTTTCTCAAAATTTGGGATTTCTTTTGGGTTTATGCAGTTTGGCTCAGAGGAGCTTTCACGCGCACTTAATGCAATTAAGCATTATCAGCAGTATCTTGAGGCAGTGTCCAAGGTTTTGCTAAACCCTGCGGGCTTTGATTTGCTTTCCCTTTTTACGGCGCTTCATGTAGAAGCGGCCACCATTTCCGGCGGCGACTCTGCTGTGGAAACTGCAATAAAACCCCTCATTGCTACGCTCTCAAAGATGAGATACATTGAAAAAGAAAAATTGCAAGCGAGGCTTACAACGTATAGTGAACATTTAACAGCCAGCAGAGGCGGTAACAAACCCGCCGCAAGTACTGGTGAAAAGCAAAATTTGCAAGATTCTGTGGGTGTAATCCTGTCATACGCAGGTCTGCCCGAGGAGGACTCTACAAAGTTTGCACGCCTAATCCAAGAATATACAAAACTCACCGACCGCGGAAGCTCCGAGGATATAGCCCATCGTCTGCGCCGCGAGCTTACAAATATGTTTAATGAAATCTACAAAGCTGTGTTCCTTAATAGCTTAAAAGACCCTGCAATCCCTACGATTGTTAAAATGTTCTTAAACTTCGGATATGTAGACGCTGCGTTGGCGGGACATGAAAACGCAGACTATTTATATTCTATTGCAGACTCCATAGGCGGCGACCCTGCTCGTGGCATTTATACTGCATACGAGTGGTTGATGGCAGTGTATCATGGTAAAAAAGAGCCATGTCGTAACGAGTTCGACATGGACTACACAGCTTATATCCTCGACCTAAAACAACAAAAACGCTTTGATGATAAAGAGGAACAACGCTTGCTAAACGACAAGATGGGTAAGCTGATGTTCGAAATCGACCAGATTTTCCCGATTGTAAACAAGCTTACATTCGGGCGTATTACCACATTTTGCCCGGTTCTTTCAGACAACAATATCCAGCGTGGGCTAGAAAGTTCGCTTATTACACCTGATGGTATATTTGGAGCGTTGCAAGAAATCCGTGACATAGATTTCTCTGCTTATTTTCGCGAAACAGCCTATACTAACCCCGAAATCGGAATAAATCGTGAGTCAGTAAATGTAGAAATACTGCCGGAAGTAATCCTAATGCCAAACGTCGGTGTACGCGGCATCATGTGGCAAGAAATTGAGGGTCGCAAGCGCACAACAAAGGCGAGGATGTTTGCACCGCTCTTCTTGCTAATCGACCTAAAGCCACTGCTTGTGCGCCTTACAGGCGAGTTCCGCTGGGAGATGTGCAAACGTGTACAAGGCTCTCGTTGGCAAGACATCACCGAGCCGTCACTCACCAGCGAATACAGCGATTATTTGCAATTTTACCGTACAAACCGCGACCTCTCTACCGAAATAAAAGCAGATGTAAAACAGCAACTAACTCGAGCCCGAAACAACTACAAAGCAGTTTTTGTAGCAAACTATTCCGACTGGATTATGGCAGAGGCAAATGGTACACCACGCCTCAACAAACATGCACGCAAGATGATGATGACTTATTGTACATTTGCGGCTAATATCCGTGAGTCCCTTGTCCAAAACCCACAATATGCCGAACCACTCAAACGCTTCAATTTCCAATTGCAACAGCGTGAGCATCACCTCTCTCGAGTAATCCAAAAGCTAAAGCAAACAGGTCACGAAGTGCCAAAAGAGCTGGTCGAAGAAATGAATTTCATTAAAAAATAATGCAAATCCCAAAACATGTTAACAAAATAATCGCAACGCTGGAAAACGCAGGACACGAGGCTTTTATCGTAGGCGGATGTGTGCGCGATATAATCCGCGGTGTGGTGCCAAAAGATTGGGATGTTGCGACATCAGCCTTGCCAACAGAGATTAAGGGATTGTTTATACGTTCGATAGATACCGGGATAAGACATGGCACGATTACCATACTCTTTGGCAAGAATTCATACGAAGTCACTACCTATCGCATAGACGGCGAATACTTGGACAATCGTCGTCCGAAGTCGGTGACTTTTACTTCAGAAATCGAAAAAGACCTAAGCCGCCGCGATTTTACGGTTAATGCGATTGCATATAATTCGAATCGCGGCTTTGTTGACCCCTTTGATGGGCGAGGGGATATAGGACGAGGCCTTATAAAATGCGTTGGCGACCCGGAAAGCCGCTTTGGTGAGGATGCATTACGTATGTTGCGTGCAGTACGCTTTGCGGCGGTGCTGGGTTTTGATGTTTGCGAAAATGCAATAGACGCTATTTGTTTATTAAAAGAAAACATGCGCGACATTAGCTCAGAGCGTATCCGCGAGGAGTTGTGCAAACTACTAAACGGGAAATTTCCAAATGCCATAAAACTATTACAATCTACGGGACTTATGTACTATGTACTGCGCGGCCGTGAGTATGGTGGTGATTTAGATAGGGTGGTTTTACAGTTATCGTCATCAGAAAATGTGCGCCTTGCATTGTTTTTTTCCTGGGCAAAAGATTGTGAAGAAATTTTGCGCGATTTGCGATTTGATAACAAAACAATCAGAACCGTGTCGCAATATGTAAAATATCTCCCTGTCAAAACTCCCCTATGCCGTTACGAAATCAAAAAAATCCTACGTCTAATGACAATAAATAATTTTGAAGAATTATTGACATTAAAAGAAATAGTCACACCTTCAAAAAGCTTAAAAGAGCTACTCACCCAAGCGCGTGACATCGAAAAAAATGAATGCTACACCCTGCACGACCTTGCCATAAACGGCAACGACCTTGCTGCCGCGGGTTTTCCAAGAGGAAAGGCCATGGGCGAAAAGCTGGAAAGCCTGCTTGATGCAGTAATGCGAGACCCATCCCTCAACACAAAGGAGCAACTCATATGCCTGTAAACAAATACGAAGCGGGACAACAAGGTCAAGCTCAAGCCGAAAACCATCTAATCTCCGCAGGATACAAAATCTTAGCAAAAAACTACCGCACACGCACAGGCGAAATAGACCTAATAGCGCGCGGAGGCGACGGTTATATCGTTTTTATTGAAGTAAAATACCGAACAAGCATAAACTACGGCTCACCCGCCGAAGCCGTAAATGCAAGGAAACAACAAAAAATAATACGCACAGCCCTGTTTTATATATCACAAAACAGACTGAATAACCACGACTTCCGATTTGATGTGATAGAGGTGCTGGGAACGGAAGTAAATCATATTGAAAATGCATTTGGCGCGGGTTGATGTTATTGAGCGTAGATGTTTTGGCTTGAACCGCTACAGATTCAATCGCAACCTATCATCCGGTGCAAATTTAAAGACGATTGCGGCCGCAACAAAAAGCACTGCAATCCCCGCAATTCCGAGATGTGGATGACCTGTAACAATTGTAATCACTCCAAAAATACTTGTCCCAAGCACCGAGGCAAAACGGCTAAACACATTGTAAAATCCAAAATATTCATTTGACTTATCCTTTGGTATTATCCTGCCAAAATACGAGCGGCTCAATGCCTGAATCCCTCCCTGTGCAGTACCTACCAGCATAGCCAAAGCCCAAAACATGATAGTAAGTGTACGCAAATCTCTGTCGGGACTCATGAAAATAGCAATTGAACAGATAACACAATATGTGCCGATTGCAAAATAAATCATAAACTTGGCCCCATATTTCTGCGAGAGTTTGCCATAAATAATCGCACATGGGAAGGCAACAAACTGTGTAACTAAAAGCACCATTAGCAGAGTGACTGCATCAAGTCCGATTGTATTGCCGTATGCGGTAGCCATGCGGATTATGGAACCGACACCATCGCTATACAGGAAAAACGCAATTAGGAAAACCAAAATTTCGCGCTGTGCGGCGATTTCTTTAAAAGTCGTCCATACCCTTACAAAACTCTTGCGGATGTATTGAGGCTCTTGTTCTGTGCCGTATTTTTGGTGTACATTTTTAAACATCGGAAGCATAAAAATCGCCCACCACACCGTAGCGATTACAAAAGAAATCCGATATGCCATCATCAACGGCAATGGAATAATTTCAAATTGCGCTAAAATAACAAGCGGAATACAGAGCAAAAACGGCAATGCACCGCCTACATACCCAAAAGCAAAACCAATGCTTGACACCCAGTTCATACGTTCATTATTCGTCACATCTACGAGAAAAGCATCGTAAATTTTTGTGCTACCTGCAAAGCCAATGGATGAAAAAACAAATACAACAAGAATGGCAAACCAAAACTGCTCCGGCACAAAAGCCAGCCCAAATGTTCCTAGAAGGCCGATTCCTGTAAAAATGCTAAAAAGAAATTTCTTTTTGCCATGGTAGCCCGAGAGTGTCCCGATTATAGGTGCAAGCAAACCCACGATGATGGTTGCCACAGTATTGCTAAGTGCAAAATACGATGTGCCAACTTCTGCTGAAATATCGTTTAGCCTCGCCGCTTCTAAAAAATAGAGGCTCATGATTACACTCATCACAATCATTACATATGACTGGTTAGCCCAATCGAACAGCACCCAGCTAAATTCTTCTTTTGTAAGTTTTCTTAGTATGGGTAGTTTACTCATCTTTTTTCCTCATCATATACCAAACAGAACCGGATAAGCACACGGATGAATAAGCTCCAAACAACAAGCCAACCATGATTGGCAAGGTAAAGTCGCGTATGGTTGCTACGCCGATGATGTAAAGCATAAACACCGCGACAAAAGAAGAAATCGTAGAAAAAAGTGTGCGACGCAATGTTTGTGAAACACTGGTATTAATAAGCGCAGAATGCGCCGCCTTAGGCATGCGGACACGGTTTTCGCGGATGCGGTCAAAGATGATAATAGTCGCGTTTATAGAATACCCGAGTGTGGTAAGCATAACCGCAATAAAGGCATAGTTTAGCGGAATCCGCAAAATCGCGTATATGCAAAGCACAACCATCGCGTCATGTAACTGCGCAATAACCGCACTGGCTCCAATCTTAAAATCACGAAAACGAACAGAAATATAAATGAGCATACCGATACTGGCAACAATAATCGCCAAAATCGCAGAAGTACGCATAGCCGCACTGACCGCAGGGCTAACAAAGGCGTATTGTATATCATTCGGGTCGAGTGCGAAACGTTCGGAGAGTGCGGCAATCAGCTCCAGTCGGTTTTCCGCATCATCCTCTGCCTGTGTTGTGCGTATCATCACTTCGTTTGTGCCTAGCACCTGTTGCACCTGTGGTGCGGATTCGCCTGTGACATTACGGACGATGTCCTCGATTTCTCTGTCTTCAAAAGCTTGTCCAATATCCACAACAAAGGATGTCCCGCCCGAAAACTCTACGTCCAGATTAAAAAATCCTGTACCGCCAAAACCATGACAGAGCATAAATGCCAACCCGGTAGCCAGTATTGCCGAAGAAAATCCAAAGTAGAATTTACGTTTCTCTACGATAGGTTTTGCCTCAAAATTCATGTCAGGTTCAGTTTTGCCCGCTACTTTTGCGGATTCGAGTGCTTCTCGTTGTTTTGAAGAAATAACATGAGAGGCTTTTACAACGCCCAGTTCCATAAGGCATACGGTAACACTGCGTGTCACAAAAATACATGTAAACATGCTCACCAAAAGACCTATGATTAACATCTGCGCAAAGCCCATTATGGGTCCTGTGCCAAGCCAAAACAGTACAATACCTGCAATCAAGGTAGTGACATTACTGTCTATTATTGCGGGCAAAGCGCGCTTGTATCCTGTGCGCATGGCAGAGCGGAGTGTCTTACCCAGAGCAATTTCTTCTCGTATGCGTTCAAAAATTACGATATTAGCATCCGTCGCCATTCCTATAGAAAGAATCAACCCTGCAATACCCGGTAAGCTCAATGTAATCCCAAGCGCGGAAATTAAAAACAAAACGATTGCTACATAAATAACAAGTGCAATATCGGCACATAGCCCCATCGTACGATAAAAGACAGCCATGAATAAAAGCACAAGAAACAAACCGATTGCACCCGCGATGATGCTTGTGCTAAGAGCATCTGCACCCAGTCGCGCACCGATATGTTTCATGCTAACTACTTCCAGCCCAAAGGGTAATGCACCCTGCTGTATATTTATGGAAAGCTCCAATGCGTTTTCCATATTCATATCACCGCCGGAAATCTGACCGCTTCCATCAGAAATCACCGACCTGATAAATGGGTTACTGATTAACATATCATCCATAAAGATATAAATCGGGCGGTTAAGATTCATCTGCGTAACCCGCTCGAAAATAACAGTACCTTCAGCATTAAAGCTTATGCTGACAGCCACACCCTCTTCCGGGCTAACGACGCGGCGAGCATCTGCCACATGCGCACCCGTCAAAAACGCGGCTTCTGCCATCATTGATGACGAAAAGTATTCGCCCATAAAAGCAACTCTGTCATGCGTAACCCACTGCAAGCCCTGTTGCTCCAGCCATGACATGCCATCTTCATCAATAAATGTGAGCATTGCCGTAGCACCGATTTCTGCAACAGCGGCCTCTGCATCTTCTACACCGGGTATGTCCACGCGGATTTGTCCCATGCCCTCCTGTACAACATCTGCTTCTGTATATCCACGCCTATCCAAGCGCCCGCGCATAAGAGCCTGCGCCGCATTCATATCATCACCTGATGGACTTGCAATATCCGCCTCATACAAAATGCTAACACCACCGCGCAAATCCAAGCCCTGGCGAATATTTTGGACACCCCACATGCGTACGCGTGAACCGTCTTCATTAAATTCTTCCCTTATCGTAGGGACACCAAAGGCATTAATGAGAATAAGCCCCGCCGCCCCAAGAAGTATTAAAAATAAAATCACAGCATTTTTGCCTTTCATTTAAACAGCCTCCTAAAACGATTTGTAGTTTAACCGAGCGATTATATCACAAAATTACCAAATACTACATAGTATAAGATTGTATGAGTATGAAAGGAATCTTTGTTATGATTGCAACTATAATTTTAGCAACAACAATCTCGATAGATGCCTTTGCCGCCGCATTCGCATATGGCAGTAAAAAAATCCGTATCCCAATGGTTTCTATGCAAGTTATTAATCTTGTCTGTTGTATTGTACTTGGAGCAGCTATGTTTTTTGGCCACCTGATTAAACCCTATCTTTCGGAGGCAGTCGTGACCTGGGTTGCATTTGGTATATTGTTCTCCATGGGTTTGGTTAAACTTTTGGATGACATAGTAAAAGCCCTTATCCGCAGGCACAGAGTAAAGGCTTTAGAAGTTTATGCAAATCCCGAGGTCGCAGATACGGATGAGTCAGCTTGCCTTTCTCCATTTGAAGCGGTTTGGCTCGCAGTGTCACTTTCACTCGATGGTGCGGCTGTAGGATTTGCAGCAGTGCTTGTAGGTATCAATCCATGGCTTTTGCTTGCTCTGTCATTTGCCGTAAATATGCTGGCTATTATGCTGGGCCAAAAATCCGGTGCAACGCTTGCAAAAAAATTGCCGTTTAATATTTCTTGGGTAGGCGGTTTGGTGCTTATTATGCTTGCATTTTCAAGATTTCTATAGTTTTTGTTTCTTCGCACCAATCTACAAACGCACCAAAGAATTCACTGACTTCGCGTAGCGGGAGCATGGTACGGCCATTGACCAACTGCGCAGTTTCACCTATCTCGACCATTATTGTTTGTGAATCTATTGTTAAAAATACAAGCATCGACATGGACGCAGTCGCTGGCGTATAAGAAATTTCTGCATCCAATGCATACGCTAAAAACCGCATGGGTAGTAGAACTCTGCCGTTTTGCATTATAGGCAACACATCCATCGTTTGCGTGGGTGTGTTGCCTGCGAGGTCGGTAATAATCGGCGAGTCCATGTTAATCAATAAACGTGATAGATTTTCTACATACATAACAGCAACTTCGCCCACATCCCGAGCTTCAAAAACAAACTCCCCTGTTTCGATATTTACTCGTCCGCCGAGTATTGCTCCGTTTTCGCATATGGCTATTATTCTGTGATGGTTAATATTCGGAGGCAAAACGATGTGAGTGGTAAGTACTGCCAGTGACTCAACTTGTAATATTGCAAAAACATCAGATGGCGTTTGCACCGTTGGGGGCGATGCCATGGGATCCGGTGCTATGTGTGGAGGTTGCGTTTCCGACGGAGACCAAGAATCGGATGGGGATGACGGTGGCGAAGGGAAGGAAGGAGGCAACGGTGACGGCGGTGGAGAAGGCGATGGCGACGGAGAAGGGGACGGGGACGGCGGTGGTGATGGTGATGGCGACGGAGAAGGAGATGGTGATGGAGTAGGTGTTGGTGTCGGCTCAGGTTCTTCGTGGTCATAGCAATCGTCTGTATATGGGCATTTGCAATCATCACAATCCCCATCCATGCATGTGCAAACTACAACACGCCGCAAAACATTGATTGTCAAAGTTCTATTCACACTGCCCTGTGTGTTTTCGGCATTTATTGTTAAAACACGAGTACCTTTTTCTGTGGTTTCCAAAACATTTATTTCATGTGTCCCGTTATTGTTTGTTATTAACAATCCGTTTTTTTCGCCCAAAATTGTGATTCTTGGAGCAGGGTTTCCCCTTACATCGACCATAAAGGTGTCGTTATCACCAAAATAAACATCAAACTCACCATAGCCATCTATAGTGGGTAGTGTAGCGGGTTGCAAATTTGTTATAACATCACATGGTGATGTTATATGCGTTGCATAAACTCGTCCGCCCATGCTTACTAAAATAACATCATCAGCCTCAGGCAAATATAAATACAATACGCCGCCTGCTCTCGTAAACACATCTCTTACACCAAACGATATATTTCCAAACAAAACAGAATCCACAGGCATACCTGCATCCGTATTTTCTCCGATTGTAATGCGATTTCGATACAGAGAATGGTCTCCTGACTGTACCCCTGTACCTCTAATGCTACCGCCTGTGATACTTATATTGCCACTGTCTGCATTTGCACCGCCGCCTATACCCGGGGCGTTGTCTCCACCGATTGCCAAGACCATGCCTCCTGTGATGCTTATCAATCCCCCTGCGGTTGTGCCATGATTTGAATCAAAGCTACCACCGCGTCCACCGCCGCCGATACCTGCACTGCCATCACCACCAAGCGCGGTCACATTCCCGCCATTTATTGTTATCAGTCCATTTGTGCCTCCATGTGATTCATGCGCGCCGCCTATGCCTGCTCCACCACTACCACTTATGCTTCCGCCTTGAGCGACTATGGTTCCGCTGTTTATTGTTATGCTACCGGCAACCCCACTGCTCAAAAACATGCTGCCGCCGATACCAGCCGAGGTTTGACGGCCTGTTGCTTCCAGGCGACCCAAACCGCTTATATTTAATGCTGCATCTTCCACTCGGATGCCTGCGCCAAAATCTCCGCCTTCTACTACATTGTTCCCTTTGATGTACAAATTCAGGGTAGCTCCGCTCTCTACAGAGATTGCCGAAAAAAACGCCGCCACATCCAGAATTGAAACATTGTCTAATGTAACATAGGCTCTCGCGCCCGACATCACTTCGATGCGTTGACCTGTAGCGGCAGTCCCCCTGACCGTAATATCTGCACCATCGTTGATTGTAAGGATGGTGCCATTAAACGTCCAAAACGTTCCGTCTCCGTTTGCAGGCGAGTCAAAATCAAAAACATAAGTGTCAGCAATAACAATATTCACGGACATAAGTACAAGTAGGACAGAAAGAAAAATCGCAAAATGTTTCACGGATAGCCTCCTCATTTTTGACATAATTTTAATAATTGTACACAAACAAAACTACATCTACAACCGAACATAATATCATTTTGAAAGAAGTGATTACATGGAATTTTTATGTGTAGAGGAAATTCGAGGCTCACTGCTAATTCTAAGCGGAGTCTGTGGTGCGGCGGCAGAAGATATAGTAGAAATAAAAACTGACGGAAGGCCATCACGCCTTGGTCGGCTAATCCATTTGCATGGCGATACCGCAATTATACTCGTGTTCGAAGGTACACGAGGTCTGTCGCCAAATTTCACATCGATACGGCTAATGGGTCGCCCCTTAGAAATTCCTCTTTCAGAAGAAATACTCGGACGCGAGTTTGATGGACTTGCACGTCCAAGAGACGGTCAGGGTAAACTTTTTACAAAAACATCTAAATCCATAGAAAACATCCCGACAAATCCCACTGACCGCATATATCCACGTAACTACATACATACGGGTTTTTCGGCAATCGACGGCCTAATTACGCTGATAAGGGGGCAAAAACTGCCGATTTTTTCTGCTGACGGTCTGCCTCATAACCAACTCGCCGCAAAAATCGCCACACAGGCAAATGTAGCCGAAAACGAAAAATTTGCCGTTGTTTTCGCCGCGATGGGAATCAATCACGCTACGGCAGAGTTTTTCCGCAATTCTTTTATAGGAAGTGGTAACTTTGACCGCACTGTGATGTTTATAAACATGTCTGACGACCCACCAGCAGAGCGTATAGCTACGCCACGTTTCGCGCTTACGGTAGCTGAATATCTTGCCTACGACCATGGCTATCACGTCCTTGTAATCATGACTGATATGACCGCCTATGCCGAAGCTCTGCGCGAAATTTCATCTTCCCGAGGCGAAATCCCAGGCCGAAAAGGATTCCCCGGTTATATGTACTCTGACCTTGCCTCCATATATGAGCGTGCCGGTATCCGACGCGGAAAACGTGGCTCTGTCACCCAAATCCCAATTTTGACTATGCCTGCCGAAGATATAACACATCCCATCCCCGACCTCACAGGCTATATAACAGAAGGCCAAATAGTACTCGACCGCATTTTGCACAAAAAAGGAATTTTCCCGCCAATTAATGTCCTCCCGTCCCTGTCTCGCCTTATGAAAGACGGCATAGGAGAAGGCTTTACAACAAAAGAACACCCCGCCATAGCCACAAAATTATTTGCGACATATGCCGGGGTGGGGGATGCTCGCGCCTTAGCAAGCGTTATAGGCGAAGAAGATTTGTCAGAAAACGACCGCTATTTATTAGAATTTGGAAAAAGATTCGAACATGAGTTCCTGCACCAACCTCGCGTCCGAACCATGGAACAAACACTGGAACTAGCCCAGAGCCTTCTTTAGACCTGCTCGCGCTCGTGAAATTCGCGATTTTACTGTGCCTACAGTAATGTTAAGTATATTTGCAATTTCATCATATGTTAAACCCTGCATATCACGCAAAACTACAACCATACGATGGTCTGGCTGTAAATTATTTATCGCACCAAGGATTTCGCGCACACGTTCGTTTGTAGTCGCGCTTTCTTCAGCGGATGGTGAGCCTGTATCTGGTATCACTTCCGTAAGTTCTGTTGTCTGGGGGCGTTGCTTTCGCAAAACATCTAAGCATACACGAGCCGTGACTGTGCATATCCAAGCCTTTAGCGTACCACCCTCCGGCAATGTAATACGTGGTAGACCATTGTAAATTTTTATTGCCGCATCTTGGCTCGCATCCATAGCATCCTCAGGACTGTTAAAATATCTGCGGGCAATATAGTAGATAAGCTTCTGATATTTCTGCAAAATTTCTTCAAATGCATGTTCCGAAGCGGGAGGGTTTTTTTTTGCTTGTTCCAATAATGTAATATCTGTCATTTTCGTTTCCTTACAAAAAAATAACCCGAGGTGCCGGTCCTATATTTTGACACCTAGCCCAAGGCTAGGTGGGTGTCCGCAACAAAGATTCCGCTTTCCGCAACAAGGCGGCATAACGTAGGCATTGTAATAAATAGGACTCCCATTTTACGTCTGTAGGTTCAAAATAATAGGGTGTCGAACATCTCAGGCTCTGTAGCCATATTATAATCATCATCCTGCAAAATATGCAAGCATTATTTAGTGGAATTTTCAAAAAAACGCGCTAAAAAGTCGCCCTCTGTCAAAATAGGGATATTCAATTGCATCGCCTTTTTATTTTTAGCAGAAGAAGAAAGCGCGTCATTGTTTATCAAAAAAGAGGTCTTTGCAGAAACGCTACCCGAGCAACGTCCACCATTACTTTCCACGAACGCCTGTAGTTCACTGCGATTTTTAAACCTTATTACATCACCGGTAATTACAAATGTTAAACCATCCAAAACGCCATCCCCATCCATGATTGAACTTTGGATATGAAGTGTATTAAGTGCGGCTTCATATAGCTTGCGGTTATTCTCGTGTGAAAAAAAGCTGTGCAAGCTATGAGAAATCGCCTCCCCAAACCCCTTTATTTCAGAAAGAATTTCCAAGTAATTGTCATTCTTACTTGCATTAGCTATTGCATCTGCACTTTTAAAATATGAACACAATAGTTTTGCATTTGCAAGGCCAACATGCCTAATGCCTAACGAGTAAATAAAATTAGCGAGAGGTACATCCTTAGCTGTTTTGATGCTCTGTATTAATTTTCCGTAGGATTTCTTTCCAAAGCCTTCCATTTGCAAAATTTCATCTTCAAACTGCTTTAGCTTAAACAAGTCCATAAAATCTGAGACAAAGCCTTTTGCAATAAATTTTTCTAAAGTCTGCTCGGATAATCCACTGATGTTTAATGCATCGCGGCTAACAAAATGTGAAAGTGCGCGTAGTTGCTGTGCACCACAGCTTGGGTTTGTACAATACAATGTTTCGGGGTCGCCGATGATTTCCGTACCACCGCCACATACAGGGCAGACGAGGGGAATGATAAACATATCCGCTCGATTTGATAATTTACGGCTTAAATTCTCTGCAACTTGGGGTATTATCATGTTTGCCTTGTAGACGCTTATTTTATCACCCCTACACAGCTCCAAACTGCGTAAAATGCTTACATTATGCAAACTCGCACGACTCACCTGTGTGCCTTCTATTTCCACAGGCATAAAAACCGCTACTGGATTTACCAGGCCTGTACGTGAGGTATTCCACTCAATTTCAACAACTGTTGTCTCCGCAAGTTCGTCATCCCATTTAAACGCCAGACTGTCTTTAGGAAATTTTGATGTAGTCCCCAGAGACTCGCTATAAACTATATCATCATAGGTAAGCACTAGCCCGTCCGACATAAGCGGTGAGCTAGGTGCCGCCGCCTTAAACTTTGCCAAAATCGTCTCCACATCCGAAGCCGTAACAAATTCATATTCTGCAACCTCAAAGCCTTGCCCTGCCAACCACTCCAGCTGTTTCGACTTTTTTTCAAATGTAATCTCCGAAGCTACAAGCCCAAAAGCAAAAAAAAGAACCCTTCGTTTTGCCGCCGTTTCGCTGTTTAGCTGCCTAACCGCGCCACTGCACAAATTACGTGGGTTTTTATATTCGTCATTCTCATTTATCGCATTAAAATCTGCAATGGAAATCACTGCTTCGCCCCGTAGGATAAACGTACTCTTGTGTGAAACCGTTAGGGGGATGTTTGCAAACACCTTTGCATTATGCGTAACATCCTCGCCGACATGTCCATTGCCACGAGTTAATGCTTGGGTTAGTTCGCCATTTTCATACTTTAAAACAATTGTAAGTCCATCAAGTTTCCATGAAAGCAAACCCTTCTGTTCCTCTAAAAATGCCACAAGGGCTTGCGGGTCTTTTGTCTTGTCTAATGAAAGCATAGGGATTTCGTGCGGAGCTTTTGCTAGGCCGCTTACCACTTCGTATCCTACTTTTCGCGCAGGGCTTCCTGCCAGCTGTACTCCTGTTTCTTCTTCAAGACTAATAAGTTCGTCATACAGTGCGTCATACTCCATGTTGGATATGATTTCTTGATTTTCGTTGTAATATGCGTGGTTTGCGGCATTTAACTTTTCTAACAATTCTTTCATTCTAGTCATTGTAAGATTCTCACCATCTCTGCTGTAATCTCTTGCACAAAGGGGTTAACGGTGCGATTTACAAGCTCGAGCACCTCGGCACGGTCTGGCACTTCGTACCAACCCTCACGACGAGTGTATGCCATTGGTAATGTATACATAGACACCGCCATGTTTTCTGCCCCAACGAACTGCGTACCAAACCACAGCTTTTCGCGATATGTCAAATTTGTATTAACATGTTCACCATAAATTCTGATAAATTCAGGAACGCGTGTGATAGTCCGAGGGGTCATTAGCTCATTAAGCAAAGCACGAATTATTTTTTGTTGGTTTTCTATACGCTGATAGTCTGTGATTGCCATAAACCCTGGGTTAGCATTGCGAAAACGTGCAAAATGCAGAGCCTGCTGTCCATTTAGAGTCTGTGTGCCAGAAGGAATATTTATACGTAGATTATCGGTAGGGTCATCGTAGCGCATATGGAAAGGCACGTTAATTTCCACCCCATCTACAGCGTCTATCATTTTGATAAAAGCCTCATAATTAATATTCACATAGAAATCCGGTGTAAAGCCAAACAGCGTCTGCATATCAGATTTAAGCATCGCGACACCACCTTCGTGGCCGCCTCCACCAAGTCGTCCTACAGCATACGCTGCTACAGGTTTACGCAACCGTCGGTTAGTCTCGATAAGCGTATCCCTGGGAATACTAATGGCAAACGCCTCTTCTGTCGTGGTATCATACGCGCCTACTATGATGACATCGGCATTATTGCCACTGTCCAGAGCAAAAAGCAAGAAAGTAAAAAACAGAGGTTTTCGTTCCATAACTGCAAGTATTTGCGGCGGAGTGTCCTCGTTAGTATTCACACTTATTGTATTATTATCAGATGAATTTATATTGGAAATCCTGTTATCCATGGGGTCACGGATTTCTACATGTGTGGGAATCGCAGGCGGTCGTGAAAACGCCTGCATCCCTGCATAAACCCCAACGGCTACAACCATCGCCGCGACCAAAACAACAACTGTAATCCCACACGAAGTCAATAGTCTTTTAAAAGAAATGTTTTTTGTAGTCTTATTTGTCACCAAAACAACCTCATTTCTAAAACATAACCATTATGTCACATTATGGTCATGTTTACATTTTATTTTGATGACAATTTACAGTAAAAATGCTACACTCGGGACATGGGGCTATGTCCCTGCCTTAGAAGGGGGATACATCTAACATGGTGAAATTTATCAAATCACGACTTATGCGTTCAATAGTGCCGTATTTTATTTTGGGTGTTTTGCTCATCATAGCCTTTAGAGTAATATCGGGCATAGACTTTTTTACAGGTCATATACATCGCTTTTGGGGTGTGGTGACACCGTTTTTTGTTGGTGGCGTTATTGCATATATTTTAAATTTGCCTTGTAGTGGAATCCAGAGATTGTATTTGAAAATCAACCAACGTGTAATACAAAAAAGAAGCCGCGCATTAAGCGTGCTTACACTACTTATCATCATAATTGCACTACTTGTACTCATCGCAAACATAATAATACCCACAGTGTCCGATAGCATAACGACTTTTATAGAGGAATTTGAAAACTACGAAATAATCTTTATGGGATGGATGGCATCGCTGGACGCTTGGAATTTACCTGACTTTTTGCCGGAAATTGATGAGTATATGATACTCGGCGTGGTATCTGACTTTGTAGACAGCTTTGCCGCGGCAGATGTGGCAGGTACAGTAATGGCAGGGTTTGGTGCGACTGCACGAGCATTGTTTACTACGATACTTACGATTGTATCCTCCATTTATTTTCTAATCGAAAAAGACCGCCTAAAGGAATTTTTAAAACGCCTGATAGCGGCAATTACTTCTTTAAAAACAAACGATACGATTATTAAATACTCTCGCAAGCTTAACCATAACTTTCATATGTATATCTATGCGCAAACCATCGACGGCATCATACTCGGTACCCTTATGTTTGGGCTTTTGCGGATTTTTGGCTCCGACCATGCGTTGCTTCTTGCTATCATACTTGGTGTTGTAAATTACATTCCGTATTTTGGCTCTATTTTTGGTACGGCTTTTGCGGTTATTGTTGTGGCATTTACGCAGGGTATACCCACCGCTGCTTTTGCAGGTGTTTTTATGTTTATTTTGCAACAAATCGACGGCAACTTTATCCAGCCAAAGCTTATGGGCGGCTCGTTTTCACTCAGTCCACTTCTTATCATCATCAGCGTAACAGTTGGATTGCACTACGGCGGAATGCTGGGGATGCTTGTAGCCATTCCAATAGTGGCAATCTTTAAAGACCTACTGGACGAGTACATCGAGCATCGCGAATACAAAAAGCTAAACCCACCACCGGACGATGAGGACAATATCATGGATAGAGCAATCTTGTAATCCATAACGAGAGTATAACGCCTGCAAAATTAACCAAAAGCGCGCCTGCTAATGTAAAGCGCGTTTTTGTTATTTTGATACTCATAAAATAAATGCTCATCGTATAAAAAACGGTCTCAGTGCTACTCATCATAATAGAAATAAATCTCCCAAGGAAAGAATCAGCACCATATCGCTCAAACAAATCTAACAATAGCCCTGTAGAGGCCGAAGAAGAAACAAGCCGCATAAGTGTAAGTGGCACAGCTTCTGTAGGAAACCCTGTATAATCTGTGATGGGAGAAATAAGGCCGCTCAAAATATCAAACGCGCCACTTGCACGTAACATTCCTACGGCAACCATCAGCCCAACGATGGTGGGAGCAATTTTAAAAACGGTAAGAAAACCATCTTTTGCACCCACAATAAAATTATCATACACAGGTACATTTTTGCTAATCGCATACATAAGAATCCCTGCAAATGTAACAGGAATTATCATATCTGAGAGAAATAATATCCAGTTCATATCATACTTTCCTTTCAAAACCATCTAGAATTTTACAAAACACAACAGAGATGATGGTTGTAATTGCTGTTACAACTAATCCGGGGCCGATTATTTCAGAAGGGTTTGTCGAGCCATATTGCATTCGGTATGCGACCACGCTTATCGTCACTAACTGCAAACTGGACATATTGATTATCATAAACATACGCATTGAGCGTGTTGCGGTGTCTTTTGACGAGTTTTCCTCTTGCATAATTTGCATTGCACGCAAACCACTCGGTGTCGCCGCCCAGCCCAGTCCCAAGATATTTGCTATGAAATTTGTAGCAATCGGCTCGTGAGCAGGATGGTTGCGACCAAGGTCGGGAAAAAGAAAACGTAGCATAGGACGCGCCCGCCTCGCCAATGCATTCACAAGCCCTGCTTTTTCTGCCACAGTCATAAGCCCCGCCCACATTCCCATGATTCCCAGCATAGTAATACACAGAGTAATCGCGTCTCGGGCAGATTCGATTGCCGCATTTGTGAGTGACGGAATATTTCCTGTAAACAACGCGATTACAATAGAAAGCAAAATCATTCCGCCCCATAATCCGTTCAACATATGTATTCCTCCGATTGTTTTTAATAATATATGTTGACAAGTTCCAAGAATATGTCATATAATGCGTGTCGCAAGATTAAATATTAACAATGAGGAGATATGGATATGCCAAAACCAAAACGCGGCAAACTTGCCCGCACAATAAAGGGCTGGCGCGGAAGCTGCCCTGCATGTAGCCGTACAGGCGTAAAACTGCTCTGGGAAAAGTCTGAAGGCGAAAAAACTCTAAAGGTGTGTAAGCAATGCGGTGAAGTATAAACAGTACTCACCTTTCGCCGACATAGCTCAGTTGGTAGAGCAGCTGATTTGTAATCAGCAGGTCATCGGTTCAAGTCCGATTGTCGGCTTACTCTTCTCTTAAAATATCATTGCCTTTTGGTCTGTACGCCAAAAGGCTTTTTT
>WRGY01000099.1 GCA_009786925.1 Defluviitaleaceae bacterium
AAAATATTCAGTTGTAACTATACCTTAGAAAGCCCATAAAATCAAGACTTTTTCCTTGCGAGGGTAAACATAACCCACAGTCTTTCAAGACCGCCCCATTATGACCACTTCGGTAACTCTCCATAAGGTTTTATTTCAAACTACGCAATCAACAGGCAACTTGGTTGTCTGTCCAGCATAATTTGCGTTTTGCATTATATACGTTCGCACGGCTTGTGTCAATTATAATTTTCCGTTATACTGTGTGCGTGTGTGACATATTTTAGTATTACAAGCGTATTGGAAGGGTTTGGATTCTTGTGAGTCCTATAGTTTTGGACATTGTATCTGTAATATCATTGATAGTCTTGTTGTCATGCGGGGCTTTTTTCAGTGCAGCAGAAATGGCATTTTCTTCGTTGTCGCGAGCGCGTATCAACAGCCTTGCCGAAGGCGGTGGCAAACGCGGGCGACGAGCGCAACTTGTCGTTAACCTGTACGAGACCCGATTTGATGAGCTTATTTCTACCTTACTTATATGTAACAACTTTGTCGCTATTACGTCTGCGACGGTTTCTGCCGCATTGTTTGTGCGGCTTATCCCTGAGTATGGATATATTATTTCTACTTTTGTCATCTCTGCGATTGTTATTGTTTTTACGGACATTCTGCCAAAGAGTATGACTAAAGAAGAGCCTGAAAGAGTAGCCATTTTTTCTGCGCCCGTAGCGCGGATATTAATGGTATTTTTTATGCCCATAAATAAGGGGATTATTAAGTTTAAAAACAATGCAAGCGCGGCATTTTCTTCTAAGGACGAAGAAGCTGATGCGCCACAGACCCTCTTGGAGCAAGAGCTGATTTTTATGGTAGAAGAAGCCGAAACAGACGGCATCATCAACGAGGATGATTCTACGCTAATCACAAACGCCATCGAGTTTAATGAGGTATCGGTGGGCGACGTAATCACACCGCGTGTAAACATAGCATGTATCCCCATAAACGCAAGTGTGGAGGATGTATCTGTTATATTTTTAGAAAACGGATACTCTCGTATGCCCGTTGTGGAGGACTCTATTGATACAGTCAGAGGCATAGTCCATCTGCGCGACTTCATAAAATGCATGGCGACAAGCGCGAGCGAAAACCCCGTGACACTGGAGGATATAATCACTCCTGCTGTATACACCGTAACAAGCGCGCCCATCACCGATGTGTTAACCATGCTTAAAAAAGAAAAAAGCCACATGGCAATAGTGGCGGATGAGTACGGCGGCACAGAGGGTCTCGTAACAATGGAGGATATATTGGAATGCCTGGTAGGCGAAATCTTTGACGAAAATGACGAAATCGTAGAAGAGTTTTTGGAGTTAGACGAAAATAAACATAAAGTGCTGGGTACAGCCGATATTGACAGGATGTTTGAGTATTTTGACATGGAGGCAGAGTCAGAGTCTAACACTGTTAGCGGTTGGATAATGGACATTTTGCGCCGTGTTCCTGAGGTAGATGACAGCTTCACATTTGAAAAGCTAATCGTAACGGTGACAAAGACAGATGGGCGCAGAGCCGAAGAATGCGAAATCACAGTAGTAGAAGAAAAACAAGAAACGCCGGAGGAGTCGCCCATAGAAGAGCTACAAGAAACCACCGTCTAATGCTATTATCTGTCCCGTAATATATTCTGCCTTTTCGGAGGCCAGGAAAACAGCCAAATCGCCCGCTTCTTGCGGGTTGCCAAATCGCCCGAGCGGGATTTCTTCCGCAAAGGCGTTTTTTTCTTGTGCGGACAGCCTCTCATTCATACGTGTTTCAAACGCGCCGCAGGCTATGGCATTTACCCTAATCCCCGATGGCGCGAGTTCCTTAGCCAGAGCGCGGGTCAAGCCGTTTAGCCCCGCTTTTGCAGCAGAATAGACAACTTCGCAGGACGCGCCTGTGATTCCCCATACAGAAGAAATATTGATTACACAACCACTTTTTTTGCGTATCATACTCGGGATTGCCAGATGTGTTAAATTTATTGCAGACAGTAGGTTTGTGTTTAGATTTTCTGATATTTCTGCGCGACTCATTTGGTCGAAGGTGCCAAAATATGATGCGCCCGCGTTGTTGATAAGCACGTCTATTTCACCGATTTTTGCGAGCATTTTTTGACACTCTTCGTAGCTCGAAACATCGGCAATGTAGCCATCGCAGTCTAGCTCTGCCATTGCTTTTTTTAGCTGCGCCTTGTCCCTACGGCAGTTTAAAACCACTTTGTCGTTTTGGTTAAAGGATTGGGCTATGGCCAATCCTATCCCACGCGATGAGCCTGTGATTAGTACGGTTCTTTTCATTTTTGACACCTACCTCCACAGCATTATAATTATCATCATGACAAATGTCACTACTATTGCCAAACACTTGTGATATAGTAAAGGCAAATAAAGAGAGGGGTTTTGTTTATGAAAGCATTATCTTTTGATGCCTATACCTTGAAGTGGATTGCAATAGTCGCAATGATTGCAAATCATGTTGCCTTTGGATTTTCATCTGTTTTGCCATTTGGGATTTTAATTGTTTTGTATGCAGTAGGGGGTGCCACCTATGTAATCATGGCGTTTTTTGTGGTAGAGGGATACAAGCATACGTCAAATCTAAAAAAATATATGGGGCGACTTTTATTATTTGGATTGATTGCGCAGGCGTTTCATCCTATGGTGCTGGGAAGCTCTGCAATGGTAGACATCGGGATATTTTTGAACATCATGTTCACTATCATACTCAGCCTGTTTGTATTGCTTATGTATGACAAGATAAAGATACGCTTTTTGTTTTGGGTTTTGTTTATTGTTGCTTGTTTTGTTTCATTTTTTATGGATTTGTTTTTTACAGGTGTCTTGATTCCACTTTTGTACTATACGATTAAAAGGGAAAATCTAAGGCGTGTATTGCCCGGGGTTATCATAGGAGTTTTTTGGTTGATGTTTGGTGGGCTTACGAGTATCATGCCGCTTATGTACTTGCTTACAGGCGAGTTTGCCGAAGGTGTATATATGGCAGCAGATATGACGGGCATGACAATAGAGCTGATGGCTGTTTTGCCTTCATTTGCTATCGGATGCTTTATCGGTGCATTCTTGCTGCGCAATTACAACGGCGACAGAGGCAAACCTGCAAAATGGCTGTTTTATGTAGTTTATCCCTTGCATTTAGCGATAATCGCAGCAGTCATGGTTGCAATGGGACTCGTTTCGTTTAATTTGTTTGGGGTGATTTAGAAATGTTATTTAAGGGGTTTTATGGATAAGAGATTTCTAAATTTTTAGAAACACAAAAGCGGATGCCTCATTATCGAAGTATCCGCTTTCAACTTGCTGTCAAATAACAACCGGCATTTCATGTCAAGGCTAATCATTGTGAGTCGTAGATGTATTTGAATGCAACGTTCATTTCGGCAATGACCTTTAGGTCATTAATGTAGCCTTCATAGCTCCTAAGTATCCGCGGCATGTTTTTTATCAATACTTTGCCATCAATATCAATGAAGTCGAATGTAAGCAATGGCCTGTTTATATCGCAATCTGTTGTTTTTATTATGGATTGCACCACGTCTTGCGCCTCATGATAGTCCAGCAAAATGCTATGGCAGTATTTTAAAACTGCGTCGCCATACCGATTTGCCAGACTCTCAAGCTCCTGTGTCGGTGAAAGAGCTGAAATTTTTGTGCCTCCGGAAAGCAGCTGTAATTCCACTCTCGTACCCCCTTTCCGGATATATAACGAATAAGCTATGTATTTTGTGACATATGCTCCCTATCCAAATCATTAATAAACACCAAAATTTTTGCTACAGCCTCATACAAATCTTCGGGGATATGCTCACCCAAATCCATACGTGTCAGGTCATGCACCAGCGCAGCATCTTTGTGTATTACTATGTCGCTGTTTTGTGCATTTTCTATGATTTTTTCCGCAATAACACCCGCTCCTTTTGCGAGGAGCTTTGGGGCGATTTCGTCGGGATTGTACTTTATCGCTACAGCCTTTTGCCGCTTATTAAAATTATTTTCCATATTATAAAAACCCCTTACAAAAACTACGTCTATGGGCAGGACATAGTCCATGTTCTTTTATCGCCGCTATATGAGCAGCCGTCCCATAGCCCTTGTTTGATGACCAAGCATACTGTGGATATTGGTCATGCAGGCGTTGCATAATCGCATCGCGTTCTACTTTTGCAAGTATACTGGCCGCCGCGATGATATGACTGGCACTATCTCCCTTTGGAATACAAAGTACCTCTTTTGTCTCTGAAAAGGATGGGCGCGATGTACCATCCACCAAAATAACATCCGGGGGTGATAAAAGACCGTCTACGGCATTTCCCATTGCGGTCATAGTGGCTTGTAATATATTTATACGGTCTATCTCGGCAGGCTCGATTATTGAAAACGCATAAGAAATTGCAGATTTTTTTATAATCTCTGCTAAGTTTTCGCGGCGTTTTTCCGATACTCTTTTTGAGTCGTATACACCTTCTATTACGAGTCCTGCGGGCAAAATCACCGCACACGCCACCACCGGCCCTGCAAGCGGGCCTCGGCCTACCTCGTCAACACCCGCGATTGCGGCAAAGCCATCGGCGTAAAATTTATTCTCTATATCACTTGGCGCAGTTTTCATTTTATTTCTCCTTTGGAAAGGGCTGAAACCATGCTTACGATTTTCCTAATCATCGTAGCCATCTGCAATGTTATAACATTCTTGCTGTACATGGTAGACAAATCTCGTGCAAAAAGAGGTATGTGGCGCATGAGCGAAACCACACTACTCACCGCAGGCTTTTTTATGGGCAGTATAGGTGCGATTATGGGAATGCATTTGCTCCGCCACAAAACAAAACATATAAAATTTAAAATCCTCGTGCCGCTTTCCTTAGGCATAAATATAGGGATTACCATCGGCTTGTTTGTGCTGGGCATTATTCCATAAAGACTTATCCCACCCACAATAACATAATCCCAAAAAAAACACCTAATGATGCACATATACTTTTGAAGCTAAAATTTATGTCGCCGATATTTTTTAATTTTTCGTTTACTGCAAATTTATATACAGCATACCCGACGACGAGACTTCCAAAAAAAATCAGCGACTTTTGTACATATCCAAAAAAGTCTACAGTCACACTGTATCGGAACAAGATATAAATCATTTGCGGCCCGAAAATCCCACCCACAAGGCAAATCGCACCCATAATCACCACAGGCACGGTGCGACAGCCCTCGGCGATGGGTATATCGCCGCGCAATTCTAATTTGCCAAAAAACATGCCTGAAAATTTTATAAAAGAAATTATGGTACCCAAGCTTATGATGATGAATATCATATTCATCAAAAGCGGGACATCGTATGATAAAAAATACTTTGACACACTGCCGATAAAAAACGGTGCGCCTACTATGCCCAGCACAGCCGCCGCCATACCGATACTTACCACGGGCATACGGCGAAAAACGCCGCGGATTTTGTATACATTGCCGGTGCCGTATGAGTGGAAGATAATCCCCACACCCAAAAACAGCGTCGTCTTAAACATCGCATGGCTAACGATGTGGTACAACCCGCCTATATAGCTCAAATCACTGCTCACGCCGATGATTATGAGACCCACCTGTGACACCGTATGATATGCCAAAATCATTTTTATATTTGTCTGACAAATCGCCATAAAAGCACCAAAAACCCCTGCGATTATGCCAATCACTATAAAAAACTCCGTGGCCGCCACAGGTGCAAAAACTTCTTGGATGCGCAAGAATAAATAAATCGCCGTCTTGGCCTGCAAACCGGATAGTATGGCAGCCACGATGGTGGGCGAAAGCGGGTATATCTTAGCCTTTGGAGTCCAGCTAAAAAACGGAATAAGCGTACACTTAAATGCTATGGTGGTCATAATCAACACATATGGCAACACCAGATTCGCCCTGTCGGCATGTGCAATCGCCTCCGTCACACGATATATATCCAGCACCCCCGTAAACCTGTATACATAAGCCAAGCCCAGCAGATAAAACTGAGCCGCCACTACATTTGCCATCAAAAACACCTTACCATAAAACATATTGCGTTGCTTTCTGTCGAAGAGGGTCAAAATCACTGTCACCAGCGTACTTACTTCTACCAGCACAAAAATATTAAATAAATCATTTGTCAAAAACAGTCCGACAAAGGATGCCTCAAGCAAAAAAAGTAAAAACCAAAATGTACGCATATCGCGCTCTTCTTTATATGTATAAATCGCCGCGGCAAGAAAAATAAAAGTGGTGAGCAAAATAAAGACTGATGATAGAGTATTTGCCCGCAACACAATCCCCAAAGCATCACCCTCACTGCCTACATATGTGACAATATCCTGCGTTCGCGTAGCAAAAACAAGCCAAACAGAAATGCCGAAAAGCACTGTTTGCATCACAATCGCCAAAATCCGCGCACCTGTATTTGTAGAAAAAATAAACAAAAGTACAGCTATTAAAATAGGGATTACAACAACAAACGAAAGCATAAGCAGCCCCCAATTGGCCTATTTATATGTTTTTTTGCAGCATTTCTATAGTTTTCCAGTCTGTAGTATTATGCTGGCGAAAAAGATTGTTGAGCATGGTGATGATAATCGCAATGACAGAAAACCCGATAATAATCGCCGTGAGTGTCAGAGTCTGCGGTAGAGGGTCTGCCATCACTTCTATTTCTGCCAGCAAATCTGTGTCGTATATGATAGGCGGCAGGGGCAAGTCCCCCGCGCTTATTTGCAACCAAAACATCCCTACAGCGGTCTGCTTTACCATGATAAAGATGATTGACTTTATGATATTTTTGCTTGTAATCAGCCCAAACAAAGCGATGAAAAATAACGCAATCGAAATAAATTCCACACCATCACCGCCTTTCTATCGCGATATATCTGTAAAAAAGTACAAAAAACCCGCTCGCGACTTTTAGCCCTATGAGGGCGTTCATGCTAATCAGATAGGTATACTGATATATCCATATAAAATCCTCGGGGATATACGCCGCCGCCACAAAAAAAACCGCAAACACAGTGATTATTATTATTCCGACAAAAACGATTTCTTCGAATATAACCACCCGCCTGACAGGTATATCATATATATCAAAAATAAAATAGCGGCATATGAAAAACGTAGCAACCGCTAATCCACCCTGAAATCCGCCACCGGCAGAGATATGGCCATTCAAAATAAGATAAATCCCAAAAACTATAATCACAGGGCATATGATACGCATTATATATATCGCCATGCCTGATTTTTCTATTTCACTGTGACTTCCGTCGGCGACCTGCGCATCCTCCGAGTACGAAAAATGTGACACCGCCACCACCGCAATTACAAGGATTAATGCTTCAAAGAGAGTGTCATACACTCTATACCCCAAATAAATTGCAGTCACTGCGTTTTTGCCGCCGACTTCGGGCATAAATCTTGTGATATACAGCTCCTTCAAATAGGTCGAAACCGTTCCGTCCGGCGCGAAATAGACAAACAATCCAAACAATCCCACGCATAAAGCAATCGCAGGAAAGTATTTTATCGCCCACTCCTTAACGCCCTCGTCTTTTTCGTCCTCTTCCTCCCTCATTACTTTTCTGCTGTAGTATTTTTCTACACAGATTATAAAAAATATGACCGCAAATGCCGAAATTGCCGCCTCTGCCATGGCTACATCCGGCGCACCCATCAAAAGATAAGACACCGAAGAAATCAACGAAAAAATACAAAAATAAACAATAAGCCTATATACCTTATCCTCAAACATCAGCAACATGCCGCTGATTAGCCATAAAATCAAAAGCCCCGTACTCATTCTTTTGCCTCGCTTTCGGGTGTATCGTCGCCCACATCATGGCCGCTTATGTATGCAGAACGCGCCAAAATATGTGCAACCAAAGGGTTAAGCACAAGCAAAATCACCATTATAAGAAATAACTTGCTCGAAAAAAAACTAAATCCATGTCGCAACGCAAATCCGATAATAAGTGAAACAACACCCACGGTATCAATTTTAGAAGCCACCAAAATGCGTGAGTAAAAATCCTTTAGCTTAAAAAGCCCCCACGCACCAAAAATCATAAAACAAATACCCAAGACAATTATTATATTACCCAACCATACCAGCATTATCTCTTACCCCGCTTTCGCCCGAGCCGCTGTTTGGACAAAAACAGCGCGATAAAAATAGTACCGATAAATCCCGACAACGCATATATGATGGCAAAATCCAGCAAAAACGATTTTTCGTAAATACTGGCCACCACAACAATAATCACGATAATCTTAGTCGAAATCAGACTAAGCCCCAAAAGCCTGTCCCAGACCGAAGGCCCTATAACCACTCTCACCAAATAAATAGCGAGCAATCCCAGCATTGCCCAAAAAACAATGTACATTACTCGCCAACTTTCTGCGCTTTTAATAGCCGCTTTTCGAGTTTGCGCTCGATATATGCCTCGGCGGCGGCAGGGTCGGGCGATTCCTTCTCATCCCGCATCCACAGCATTGTCACCTTGTCGCCATCCAAATCCAATAAAATAGACCCGGGCATCAGCGTAATAGAATCAACCAAAACCACACGCAAAGCCTCGGACTCTATTTTTGTACGTATGCTAACGATGTCTACAGCAGACCCTTTGATGATAATCCTTATAATCTCAAAGCCTGCTACATATATCTGCCCGACAAGGTAAAAAGGAAATGTAACAAGTTTATAAAAATTTATATTGGATACTTCTTTAAACGGCAAAAATTTATGCATAAAAAACAGCGTGACAACACTCACGCCAACACCCGTAAGTACACTACCCACAGAAATATTTTCTACAAGTATAACCCACACCAAAGTAAGGGCGACCACGGCAAAAATAGTATGCTTACCCAAGGCAAAAACACCTCGCACAAGTTTTTTTGCATTATAGCACGCTATTAATAACTTTGCACATGTGGACGATAATTCTTTTAGGAGTGATGAATATGAATATTAATTTTTCTACAAACCGGCCTATCCAAAATAATAATAACTTCCGTGCAGAACGTCTACGCGCACCATCGGCTATTCGCAACAGGGGGGATGCTCGTCACCAGCATCGCCAAAGAGAGGCACGTCTGCGAGAAAGAGAAGAAGCACGCATAGAGGTACTCCGAAGCGGCATAACAGAGGCTCTAACATCCAATGCATCAATACGTGAGCAGTTTGAACAGACCTCACTCGCCAACGACTCTCTGCAAGGTCTAATCGAGTCACTGCAATCACCACGAGAAAACGAAACCTCCGAAGAAATGCACGAACGCCTCACACGCCTTGCCGAAGCCCTCGCAGAACTCCCGGCCACCCAAGAAAGCCTGATAAAGCTGGAAGAACAGCTGGCCGAAAGCGACATCCATACAATCGAGCGCGTGGCCAAGCTCGAAGAGCTGATTGCAACCATCACAGAGGCTCGTGCAGAACGCGACCGCCTAAACCTCTCAATAGAATTAAAACTCTCCAAGCTTCATCCGGATGAGGATAATGCACAACTCGATGCAATCTTTCTGCTTTCACATGCACGCGACAAGCTCTCAGAAAAAGCATTGGAAATCCAGCCGGAAACAGAGCAGAGAAATCAAGAGCGCAAGCTGGAGCGCATCCAAGAACAAATAAATCGACTCAATGCCGCAATCGAAAAGATGCTGGACATCCCCGACGATGCACATGATTATTTGTATAATAACGACCCCAACGATGATTCCTTGATTAACATAAACGTATAAAACGCCTGCGCGGCGTTTTTTTTTTGCATAAATAGTGATATAGTAGGCGTGTTAAAGGATGTGAAAATATTGGAACGCAAAAAAAGCAAACCCATAGTGGCCGTTGTGGGTCGCCCAAACGTGGGCAAGTCTACGTTATTTAATCGTGTAGTCGGCGACCGCATAGCAATAGTGGATGACAAGCCGGGTGTAACCCGAGATAGACTGTATGCAGACGCAGAATGGCTCAACCGCGCATTTACGCTGATAGATACGGGCGGCTTAGACCCCGACGCAGAAGACCTTATCACAAAAAATATATTTCGCCAGACAGAGGCCGCTATAGAAACCGCCGACATCGTCCTCTTTTTGGTGGACATAAAATCAGGAATAATGGATGCAGACCGCACCGTGGCAGATATGTTGCGCCGCGCACAAAAACAAGTCGTACTCGTAGTAAACAAAGTAGATGTGCCAACCCGAGAAAACCATGAGCTGTATGAGTTTTATGAGTTGGGGCTTGGAGACCCCATACCAATTTCCGCCGGACAAGCTCTGGGGCTGGGTGACATGCTAGACGAAATCGCCGCTTTCTTTCCAAAGGAAGAAGCGGACGAAAACGAGGATGACCGCATCAGAGTAGCCATAGTAGGCAAACCCAATGTCGGCAAATCCTCATTAATCAACAAAATTTTGGGAGAAGAACGCCTAATCGTAAGCAATATAGCAGGTACGACGAGGGATGCTGTCGATACCTTTTTGACTCGTGACGGCCATGACTATCTGCTTATCGACACAGCAGGACTACGCAGAAAATCCAAGGTGAAGGAAAATATAGAAAAATACAGCATCCTACGCACCCTATCCGCAGTAGAACGCTGTGATGTATGTGTACTCCTCATCGACGCAGAAGAAGGCATAACAGAGCAGGACACAAAAGTAGCGGGTATCGCCCACGAGAGGGGTCGCGCCGCCATCATAGCAGTAAACAAATGGGATTTGATAGAAAAAGATACAAAGACGATGAAGGAGTTTACCAAAACTCTGGAAAAAGAGCTGAAATATATGCCCTACGCCCCAAAGCTTTTTATCAGTGCATTAACAGGCCAGCGCGTACAAAAACTCTTCGAGCTAATCTACGCCGTTTACCAGAACCACGCCCAACGTGTAGCCACAGGCGTTTTGAACGACGTAATCCTCGAAGCTACGGCGATGCATTCCCCTCCAACGGACAAGGGGCGCGCCCTCCGCATCTACTATGTCACACAAGTAAGCGTAAAACCGCCTACTTTTGTGCTTTTTGTAAACGATAGTCGGCTCATGCATTTTTCATACACACGCTATCTTGAGAATAATATAAGGGAAGCATTTGGCTTCGATGGGACACCCATCCATTTTATAACCCGCGACAAGAAGGAGTAAAACATGTACAGACTGATAGCACTACTGCTCGGTTATGCCATCGGCTCCATACAGACTGCATACTATGTAGGCCGTTTGCATGGCATAGACATCCGCGACCACGGTAGCAACAGTGCGGGCATGACTAATGTCACCCGTACACTGGGCAAAAAAGCAGGGGCGTTCGTTTTTTTGGTAGACATATGCAAATGCTTTGCGGCGTTTGCCATCGCATCACTATTGTTTGATGGAAGCAACGCAGGGATATACGCAGGTGTCGGCACAGTGCTTGGGCATTGTTTTCCCGTGCTGTTAAAATTCCGTGGCGGCAAGGGTGTAGCCTGCACACTTGCACTTATCCTTATGAATGGGTGGTTGCCCGCGATTATCGCATTCTCATTTGGGGTGGTCATCGTTGCCGCTACGAGGTATATTTCGCTCGCATCACTTGTGATTACTCTGGTCACACCTGTACTAATGATTATATTCGGATTTGGCGCAGAAGCGATTATCCTGATGACAGGACTTACCGCCCTCATTTGGTTTATGCATAGGGAGAATATAAGGCGGTTATTGCGGGGAGAAGAGCGAAAATTTCTGTCATAATATTGAAATTAGATGTTTTGGTCAAAAGTGTTCAAGCCCTTTAAAACACAGGGGTGGATGGCATTTTGCAAAACATATAATGAATATTTGCTCTGCACTCCCCTGTAGCCTCACTCCTTGTCAGCCGGTACAAGTATGGTATAATGTCACGGTAGGAAATCAAATAGTGCGCAGGCAGTGCGTGCTTCAAGGAGGCGTTTTAATGAGATACGTATTTACCGGGAAAAACATGAGTGTAACGGAAGGCATAAAAGAGAGGGCTGCAAAAAAGCTCGGGCGTTTAGAAAAACTACTTCCGGACAATGCAGAGGCATACGTAACTTTTAGTGAAAACAAACACCTGACAAAGATGGAGATTTCTGTTCCACTGCATAAGAGAGTGTTGCGGGCAGAGGTTAGCAACGAGGATGTTACGACATGCATGGATTTGGCTGTAGATATTCTTGAGCGGCAAGTAGTAAAATACAAATCACGTCTACGTGACCGTCGTCGCCGTTCGGTGGCAACCAGCGACGAGCTTACATTTATCGAGCCGGAGGCAGTGGAGTCAACGGACAACGAAATCATCATAACACGCACAAAAAAATTCGCGCTAAAGCCCATGGACGCACAAGAAGCAGTTATGGAGCTGGAACTGCTTCACCATAGCTTCTATGTATTCCGAAACAGCTGGACAGACGAAGTCAATGTAGTATATAAACGTAATGACGGCGAATACGGCCTCATAGAGCCACAATAATGATTTTTGCAACAAATAATATAAACAAAGCCAATGAGCTAAGTGAAATGCTCCGAACGGAAGGCGTTATCGTAAATACGCTTTCCGATTTGGGGCTTATTTTTGTGCCGGAAGAAAACGGTGATACATTTGAGGCTAATGCCTTGCAAAAAGCATTGGAGACACAGACATTCTTAAAGAGTAACGGATACGAAAACGAAATCGTAATCGCGGATGACTCGGGGCTTGTGGTGGATGCCATGGACGGCAAACCCGGCGTGGATTCTGCACTTTTTATGGGTAGGGATACGCCCTACGAAATACGCAATGCCGAAATCATCCGACTTTTGGCAGACAAACAAAACCGTGCTGCGCGTTTTGTTTGCGTAATCGCATGTGCGATGCCCACGGGTGAGACATTTACCACTATGGGTGTGGTCGAGGGCGAAATCGCATATATTGCACAGGGAAAAAACGGTTTTGGCTACGACCCTATTTTTTTTGTCCCAAATTTGGGAAAAACCACCGCCGAGCTTTCTTCAGAAGAAAAAAACAAAATAAGCCACCGCGGCATAGCCCTGAGAGCTATGGTCGATAAACTAAGAGGGGGCGGTCTGCTTTGAAATTGCTTGTAGTAAGCGACACGCATAATATTACATCCCAATTGGAAAAAATCCTCGCCGGTCATGCAGACGAGGTCAAGATGGTATGCCATATAGGGAATGCCCCTTATGATTTGATGAAATACCAACCTATGTATCCAAACCTTCCTATGATTGCGATAGCGGGTAATGGCGACTATGACGAAAGACCCGAAGCTATTTTAGAATTTTCGCCATGTTTGGACGCGGGCAAGGAGATTTTGGTACGTATTTTGCTTATCCACGGTCATCGCCACGGTGTATATGACGGCATCGACAGACTAATATATTATACAAAGCAAAAGGGCGCGAATGCAGTCTTTTTCGGACATACGCACATCCCACTTGTAACTACGGTGGATGGCATATATGTGATGAATCCCGGCAGTCCGTCATGCCCACGCGGCAACAGCAAAGCCTCCTACGGCATAGTAGAAATCTCGCCCGAAGGAGAAATCACAGGAAGGATATATCCTGTATGACAACAAAATGGCAAATCCTCGAAACAGACGCAGACCTATCCCTCATGGCAAAGGTGCTTAATATAAAAGAGGCAACCGCATGTGTAATGGCGCATCGTGGCATACGCAGCAAAAATGCCGCGCTGTCTTTTCTTGCTCCTTCCATCGAGCGTCTGCGCGACCCCTTACAAATGAAGGACATGCAAAAAGCTGTAGAAATTATACACAAAACATGCAAAAACGGTAGAAAAATCACCATATACGGTGACTATGATGCCGACGGAATCATGAGTACCGTAATCTTATACAAATCACTAAAACGCCTCGGTGCAGACTGCGACTACTACATACCCCATCGCATAGAAGAAGGCTATGGTCTTAACCAAAATGCGGTGGAAAAAATTTTGGAACGAGGCACAGAGCTAATCATAACGGTGGACAATGGTATCGCCTCGGCAGAAGAAATAAAAACCGCCGCGGAGCATGGAGTATCTACGATAGTAATAGACCACCATGAGCCGCAAGAAATCCTGCCGAGTGCGGCCGCCATAGTAGACCCAAAACAAGTGGACTGCACATATCCCTTTGACGAAATGTGTGCGGCGGGTATTGTGTATCTCTTTGCGACGGCGTTAGCGGATTATGCAAAAATCCCGTTAATGGACGAAGAACATGACGAAATCCTCATGCTTGCCGCCATAGCGACACTTTGCGATATAGTTCCTCTCACCGACGAAAACAGAATCATCGTAAACAGTGGACTCGCTGTTTTAAACGCAAACAAATTAATCAACCCCGGCTTGGGGAGCCTAATCACCATGCGCGACCACCTCGACAAACCCATTGAGTCATTCACAGTAGGATATATAATCGGCCCGTGCCTAAACGCAACAGGCCGACTCGAAAGCGCGGAAATTGCGGTAGAACTCCTCTTGGCAACATCCGATGATACCCAAAAACGCCTGGAACTCGCACAAACCCTCATCGAACTAAACGATGCCCGAAAAACGCTGACATCCGACTGCGTAGACCGACTGGCCGCAGATTTGCCCATTCCACTGCCAAATGTGCTTGTCCTTACTGATTTTGAGGCACATGAGAGTGTGGCAGGTATAGTTGCAGGTCGTATCAGAGAAAGTACACAGCGGCCTACTATTTTGCTCACACGCGGCGATGGTGCAACAAAGGGGAGCGGTCGCTCTGTCGAAGGCTATAATTTATTTGAGGCATTGTATGCACAGCGTCATCTCTTTACCCGCTTTGGCGGTCATGCGATGGCGGCGGGTCTCACCCTTCCCGAAGAAAACATATCACTACTGCGTGACGCATTAAATGCCGACTGCGCCTTGACAGAAGATGATTTCATTCCGACTCTGTCCATAGACCGCATCCTACGCGCAGAAGAGATAACACTCACCCTATCCGATGAGTTGTCCAGACTGGCTCCCTTTGGTAAGGGCAATAATGAGCCACTTTTTGTGTGTTATGGTTTGCTTGCGGAAAAGGTGCGCATTCTCAACGAAAAGAACACCTTAATCTTTAGCTTTTTTACAAATACGGGCAAGCGGCTAAAAGGCATAGCCTTTGGTTTAAACAAAAACTATGCAACCACATTTGGCATAAAATCAGAAAATGTAGAAATGGACGTTGCTTTTACCGTAGAATCAAACACATGGAATAATATAACAGAGGTACAACTACGTATCCGCGATTTTAAAGTGGTATAAAATTAGCTGTGTATGATATAAATAGGTAAGGTGATTTTTTTATGGAAGATTTAAAACTCAAAATCGTAAAAGAAGATATTTTGGCAAAAATGACAAAGCTCGGCGAGAGCCTGGACACAAAACGTGCGGGTGTGCTGGACGTGCGCAAAGAAATGTGGCGCGAGGCGAGGATTGTGTTGCGCGACTTTGACGATGTCGCCGACCTTTCCATTTTTGCAGAAGAAGTAGCAAGGCATGAGACGCAATATGTACAGGCGAGTGAGGAAATCAAAAAACTGGGCAAGATGTTGGATTCTCCATATTTTGCGCGGATAGATTTTCTTGAGGATGGAGTCACCGACGAGATTTATATCGGGCGGCATTCGCTGTTTGACGATACGCGACAAGCCTTTCATGTCTATGACTGGCGCGCACCTATTTCCGGCATGTATTACGACTATGGGACGGGGGAGGCTTCTTTTACCGTACCTGCCACTGGGGTTGTGATTTCCGGAGAAATCACGCTAAAGCGGCAGTACCAAATAGAAAAGGGCGAGATGGTATATCTTTTTGATAACGAAATCGCCATCGAGGACGATATATTAAGATTTGAGCTTTCCAAAGCCTCCGAAGCTCGGATTAAAACAATAGTAAACACAATACAAGCAGACCAAAACCGCGCCATACGTGCCGAGACAGGGTCGCTTTTGGTATACGGGCCGGCGGGCTGTGGCAAAACATCGGTGGGATTGCATAGGCTGGCTTATTTGCTTTATCGTCACCGCGACAGTTTAAACTCTGCAAAGGTAAGGATTTTTTCGCCAAACGCGATTTTTTCTGCATATATCGCGGGCATCATACCCGAGCTTGGCGAAGAAGATGTGCAGACACTTGACTTCGAAGGTTTGCTCCGTGGAAAATTTCACAGCCCATACCAAATGCTCGAGCATCTGGAAAATCCCGATTCAAACCGCACAAAATGGCTAAAGCATAAATTTTCGGAAGAATTTATCAACGCTCTCGAAGATACAATCGCAAATTTCCAACCCACCTTTGAGGATGTGGTTTTTTATGATGACAAACTATGCGACCGTACCAGACTAAAATCGCTATACGAGGACCGTACAGTCCAGGGTACACTCTCTTCTAAAACCGAGCGTGTGATTAGCTATGTAAACCAATGCTATACAGATTATTTTAAGGCATACAACCGAAAAATCACCGACATATTTAACGACATCCACGACGAAAACTTTAGTGACGGCGACATACGTGCCAAGTTTGAAGAAGAAAAAAATATCGCACTCATGGATATACGCAACCGCTCGTATCCTATGGCCTCGCGTTTGTACGAAAAATTTTTGCGTACACAGGCAAGAGAGAATGGTCTGTCATTTACATTTGTACGTGACGCTCTGCGTATGGAAAAATTGTTTTTTGAGGACGCGCTTACACTTTTTTATATTGACCTGCTTATGGGTAGGACAAAACCCGAAAAAAACGTAAAGCACATCCTCATTGATGAGGCACAGGATTTGAGCATATTGCATCATCGTATCCTAAAAAAACTATATCCCGAGAGCAACTTTACCGTACTGGCTGATACAAACCAAGCACTCTACCCGGAAATCAACGTAAACAATACAGCGTCGCTTGTATCACTCTACCCTCAGGCGAGCATAATCCCATTGACAAAAAGCTACCGCTCTACCTACGAAATAATGAGCTTTGCCGCAGGACTAATCGGACAAGAAAACACAGGTACATTTTTGCGTAACGGCGAGCCACCCGTTGTAATAGACAACCATGACCCCATAGCCGCAACACTCGACATACTTTCCGACCTTTCGCCCGACTACAACACTGTCGGAATCATCCTGCCCACCCAGCATGAGGCAAAGTTATTCTATGAAAAATTCAAAAACAATTTCCCAAAGCATAACGCACCGCGTCCGCTGACATTTATACACGCAGATACCACCTCCTTCCCAAAGGGGGTCATGGTCATGGCGGCCGCTTTTGCAAAGGGTCTGGAGTTTGATGTCGTAATCTGCCCTGCATACAAACCACCACAAACAACAGCAGAAAAAAAATTAATGTATTTAATCTGCACTCGTTCACTACACAGATTATTTCTGATATAATCACATAGGGGTGGTCTCTTGGGGATTTTTACGGGGCATTATGACTGGAGCATCTTTGTTGCGGTGTTATTTATCATCGTAGCTTTTGCAACTTTGTCCATCATCCTGTTTGCGATAGTCAATGACCCATCATCACGACTGCGCCGTGATTACATATTTGCGAGTTCGTTGCTTATTGTGTTCAGCCTCTCCTACGGACTCATGACAATCACCGCAAACGAAGAGCTGACCAGAATATACTGGTCGATTGGCTTTGTTGCAAATCTTGTGTTTTATTCGAGTTGGCTTTTGTGCATGACAAATGTGCTAAAACTAAAACATGAGGGCAAGATTAGACTTTTGTTGCTCGTCATGATGTATGTGACATTCAGCATAGCATTATTATTCGTCAGTTTTGGCGATGTCACAATCATAAAAACCATGCTGGGCAATCAGTTTTCTTATAAAGCAAACGGATTGTCCTTATTTGTATTCGTTTACACATCGACCCTCATCACAGGAGTCCTTGTTTCTTTGATTATATGGATGAAACAGGTCGAGCTAAAGGGGCAAAGACGTTCCGTATTTGTACTCATATTGCTCGTTGTTGTCACAGCTCCTTTTGCGTTTACTGCAGATTTTATTTTGCCCATATTTACATCTCACACAATGATACCTCTGGTTGCAATTTTGATTTTGCCGCCCAATATACAGTTTTATCTGTCCACAAAAAGATACCGCACATTTGGTATTACTGCTTCTAATGTATCAAAATATATTTTTACCGCCGTCAATGTACCTACACTGGTACTGGACAGGAAAAACTGCGTAATACTGGAAAACAAAGCCTCCATGGATTTTATCGGGGGCAGTATCAGGGGGCGAGATTTTAGGGAATTTATTTCACTGGAGTCCTCCTTTAATGTAGGATTTGAAAACCAGTCCGTTACAATCAGGACACTTAGCAATGATACAAGGATATGCGAGATGGTACTCACCATAGAAACAGACAAATATGACGACGCAATCTGCAAGGTAGTGGTAATGCGCGACACCACCGATATAAGCGAAGCATATGAGCGTATGGGTAGACTCGTAAAAGAACGCACCGCCGCATTAGAATACGAAACGACTGTACTTAGTGCGGTATTCGATGCCATACCTGATATTTTGTTTTGCAAGGACATGGATTTTAGATATTCGCGACTCAATGACAGCTTTGAAAAAATCTTTAAAGTCAGCCGCGAGGATGCTGTTGGCAAAACAGAGCCGGAAGCTCTCGATGTACCCGAACATGTAGCATCACATTGGCGCGAATGCGATACAAAGGTGCTTGATACCAAAACCACATTAAAGTTTGAGGATACGGTGCCCCTGCCTGACGGCACGACACGTATATATGAGACATATAAAGTCCCCCTTGTCATAAATGATACATCTGTTGGCCTGTTGGGACTCGCACGCGACATCACCATGCGCAAAAAGATGGAAACGGAGCTGATTGATGCATCAAAATCCAAGTCGGATTTTCTTGCAAAAATGAGCCACGAAATACGCACACCGATGAACACAATCATAGGTATGGCAGACATAATGCTCCAACGCGGGGATATACCCGAGGATATAGAGGACAGTATTAACAGAATATCTACGGCGGGCGATATGCTGCTTGGGATTATCAACGACATATTGGACTTTTCCAAAATCGAAGCGGGCAAGATGGACATCATCATAGCTCCGTACAGGGTAGAAAATTTTATAGACGAAATCATACAGCTCAATCTCGTGCGCATCACTGACAGCAATCTCGATTTCGAACTGGAAATCAATGAGAAGATTCCTGAGGAACTAATAGGAGACGAGCTTAGGGTAAAACAAGTTTTAAACAATTTGATTTCCAATGCATTCAAATACACGGACAAGGGTAAGGTCTCGCTTAACATTGATTTTGAGACCGACACTCTGGTGATAACGGTAAGCGACACAGGGCGAGGTATGTCGAGCGAACAGCTCAACGCATTGTTTGTAGAATACCAACGCTTTGACGAAAATTTTGACAGAAGCATAGAAGGCACAGGACTGGGCGCGTCCATAGTCAAGAGACTGCTCAATATGATGGGCGGACAAATAATTTCTGACAGCAAGCCCGGAGTAGGCTCTACGTTTACGGTGCGCTTGCCACAGGAAATTGTGGGCGATGGGATTTTGGGCGAAGAAGCCGTAAAAAACTTAAAACAGATTGACAAAGCCAATTCTAAATCCACAAAACGAGGCGCAATCATGCGCACACCCATACCGGACGGGCGTGTGCTTGTAGTGGACGACGTACAGGCAAATCTATTTGTGTCCCAAGGTCTGATGAAACCATATGGCATGAACATCGAAATGGCAAGCAGCGGCTTCGAAGCAATAGAAAAAATACAAAGCGGCGCAGTGTATGACTTGGTTTTTATGGACCATATGATGCCAAAGATGGACGGCGTAGAAACGACAAAAAAACTGCGTGAGATGGACTACAAACATCCCATAGTTGCACTCACCGCCAATGCAATCATAGGCCAGCACGAAATATTTTTGCAAAACGGTTTTGATGACAGCACCACAAAACCCATAGACATACGCCATCTCGACTACATCCTTAATAAATATGTACGTGCAAATCATCTTGATGGAGCCGTACCTGCGCCGCCTATTGCAGATGTGCCTGCCGCACCACGCCGCCTGTCGGGCAAACAACTTGACGGGATTGACATCCTAAAGGGGCTTAACAGATATGGCGGCGATGAGGATACCTTCTTAAAAATACTGCGTTCCTATGCAACGAGCCTACGCAGTATGTTACATGAAGCAGAGGGCTTTAGCCCTGAAAAAATATCTGACTACAAAATCACGGTACATGGCGTAAGAGGTGCGAGTTTTGACGTATTTGCAGAGAAACTAAGCGAAGAAGCAAAAAGACTGGAAACAGCCGCAGACGAAAAAGACATTGACTATATAAACGAGCATAACAAACCCTTCTTAAAACGAGGCTTTGAGCTTGCAGACAGACTCGATGCTCTACTCAAAGAAATAAAAGATGTAAAACCGCAAATAGAAAAAATCGACCCCGAGTTGTTGGCAAAACTAATCGCCGCCTGCGAGATATACGACATGGACACCGCCGACAGCACCATGGCAGAAATAGAAAAATATCAATACAGCACCGACTCAGAGCTTTTTGAGTGGTTGCGAGAAAATGTAGATATGGCAAATTATGCAGAAATAGTAGAAAAGGAGTTATTGTCATGAAAAAAAGAATCATCTATGTAGACGATGTAAACCACAGCCTGCTTACCATTAAAACAAGGCTGAGAGGGCTGTATGACCTATACCCGGTAAAGACATCCGAGGAGATGTTTGAGCTAATCGAAAAAATCTCGCCTGATTTGATTTTGTTGGACATCATCATGCCGGAAGAAAACGGCATAGAGGTTTTAAAAAGGTTAAAAGCAGACCCACTGCACGCACTGATTCCCGTAATCTTCCTCACCATTGTTACAGACAAAAGGGTGCTTACGGAGGGTGCAAAACTGGGCGCGGTAGATTTTATCCTAAAATCATACCCCGACGAAAAGATGATAGAATGTATAAACAACCATCTTAACGGCACAACCGACAAACCCATAATCTTAGCGGTAGATGATAACCCAAGCACCCTGCGCACAATCAACTATCTGCTTAATGACAAATACACAGTACGCACACTCACCCATCCCGATAAAGCCGCAAACCTGCTGGGTGTGCTACAACCGGACCTGTTTTTGTTGGACTACAATATGCCGGAGGTAAACGGTTTTGACCTGGTCCCCATCATTCGACAATCCTCTCATCATGCAGACACACCGATTATCTTCCTCACATCAGAGGGTACGGTGGACAACTTTTCTGTAGCGATGCATCTCGGCGCACGCGACTTTATCGTAAAGCCGATAGACGAGGATATTTTACGTACCAAACTCGCCGCAGTTTTGCAGGGTTATATGTTTATGCGGAGATTGCGCACTCTTGAGGATTAGCCTATGAGTGTAGAGAGCATAAACGGCCCTGTTATCACTGTAACTACCACCGAAAACGACTTTGCCATGGCAGAAATGGTAATGGTGGGCGGCCTGCCCGGTGAGGTGATTTCGCTAAAACCGGGCGTGGCGACTATACAAGTATATGAAAACACGGCGGGGCTAAAAATAGGCACAGCCGTAAAAAAATTAAATGCCCCGATGTCGCTCACATTGCGCCCGGGGCTTGTTGGTGGGATTTTCGACGGGGTTTTCAGGAATTTGCGAAGGAATGTCGAAACAGAGTATATAACTAAAATTACGGCCTGCGTCGGTGATTTTTTATCAGAGGGCGATACCTTTGCCATAGTAGAAGAATCCATTTCATATCTGGCAACCATCCCACCGGATACAAGCGGAAAGGTCATCCAAGCGGCAGAGGATGGGGTTTATTCCGCTGACAGCCAAATCATCCTGCTGGAAACAGAAACAGGCAAAATTCCACTTTCTCTTTCACAGACATGGCCAATACGTGTACCTCGACCTGTACGACGACGGCTTTCTTCGACCATGCCACTAATCACGGGGCAGAGAGTAATCGACAGCCTCTTTCCCATAGCAAAGGGCGGCACATGCGCCATACCGGGAGGTTTTGGTACAGGAAAGACAATGACACAACACCAAATCGCAAAACACTGCGACGCGGACATCATCATCTACATAGGCTGTGGCGAACGCGGCAACGAAATGACCGAGGTGCTGGAGGATTTTGCAAAACTGCGTGACACAAAAGGGCAACCTCTTTTGTCCCGCACCATACTCATTGCAAACACCTCCGACATGCCTGTAGCCGCACGGGAGGCGAGCATCTACACAGGCATAACTCTGGCCGAATGTTATCGCGACATGGGCTATCATGTAGCGATTATGGCAGACTCCACCAGCCGCTGGGCAGAGGCATTGCGTGAACTGTCCTCACGCCTTGGAGAAATCCCGGCAGAAGAAGGCTATCCGGCCTATCTTGCCACCCGACTATCTGCATTTTACAGCCGAGCAGGATATGTACAAAACCTAAGCGGCACAGAAGGCTCCGTCACCATCATAGCCGCAGTATCGCCACAGGGCGGCGATTTCTCTGAGCCTGTCACCCTACACACAAAGCGGTTTACCGGCTGTTTTTGGGCATTGGACAAAAATTTAGCCTATGCCCGCCACTTCCCGGCAATAAACCCGCTACAGAGCTACAGTAACTTTACCGACCTGCTCGACCCATGGTATATCAAAAACATTTCACCGCTTTTTCCAAAATATCGCGAAAAAATCATCAACACTCTGGCAGAAGAAAGTGTACTCCTCGAAACAATAAAAATCACAGGCGAAGAAGCACTCTCCCCTGACGACCACATCACCCTCTCCACAGCAAAAAAAATCCGCAAGACCTTTACGTCGCAAAACGCCTACGACCCTGCGGATACATATACTCCACTGGCGGAGCAGTTTAAGATGATGGAAACCCTAATAAAAGAGAATTTGGGTTGTTGTCAAGAGGAACGGTTATTTTGAGTTTCCCCATTTTTTTCAGACAACCCAAGGTAAAGAGAGTTGAAGTGAGGGTTTGGGTCTAATGAAGAAGTCGGAAATGCCAGAAAAAGAC
>WRGY01000100.1 GCA_009786925.1 Defluviitaleaceae bacterium
CTAGCAAAACCCTCAAAACTTATAATTACTACAAATGCCTATCTAGCAAACGTAAGCGTGGATGTACGCAACATAAGGCTGTTAGAAAAGATTGGATAGAGGAATTTGTTGTTCGGGAAACTGTAAATTATGTATTGCAAGATAAGGAAATAAATCGTATCGCTAAAATGTTAGTAGAGCTACAGGAGCGAGAAGATAGTGCAATCCCATTGTTACGAAGGGAACTTGCAGATGTAGAAAAAGGCTTAAAAAATATCGCAGATGCTATACAGCAAGGCATTATCACCAACACAACAAAACAGCGGCTTGAAGAGTTGGAATCCCTAAAATCTGATATAGAGGTAAAGTTATTGCAAGCGGAGTTAAACACTAATCTGCTCATTGAGGAACAAATAGTTTTCTGGATAAACCGTTTCAAAGGTGGAGATATGGCTGATAAAGCCTATCAACGAGCCATTATAGACATATTTGTAAATGCAGTTTATATATTTGACGATAAAATCGTACTGACCTATAACTTCAAAAATGATGCACGAGTGATAAGTAAAGATGACATTGAAATTTCGGATTTATCACAATCCGCCCCGTCATTAGGAACAGATGAGAATCACCCCACAAGATGGTTTTTTGCAAGGGAAGTATTAGTGGTGGTGTTTCCAATAGAACAGTTTGGTGATTTGTAGCCGCCAAGCTGTTTTTTTGATTGAAGCGGATACTTGTCTGTGCTAAAATAACCACAATGACAGGTCGTGAAAATTTCAGCTTGAATGGGTGGTAGCGTTAGGAGCAAAAGTTTTGTAGAAAAGGTATATGCAGAAGAAGTAAGGAAGGAGATTAGCGATGAACATCAGCAAACACGAAATGAGTTTGTCCACACCAAAAGAGAATTTTTACAACATCACAAGCAGTGTGAGGCAAATTGTTTCCGAAAGTGGCGTTAAAAATGGGATTGCGGTGGTTTTCTGCCCCCATACCACAGCAGGGATTACGATAAACGAAAACGCAGACCCTGATGTAATCCCCGATATGTTGCTTGGGCTTTCAAAGGCCTATCCTGACCGTGCAGAGTTTCGTCATGGTGAGGGTAATTCGGCGGCACATCTTAAAGCAACCGCCGTAGGTTCGGGAGTGACAATCATAATCGCAGATGGTAAGCCTGTTTTGGGTACATGGCAGGGAATATATTTTTGCGAATTTGATGCACCGAGAAATAGAAGATATTTTGTGCAGGTGATGGGGCATTAATATATAGAGGATTGTGGGCTTGCCATTTAGGCTTGTCCTGTGTCATAATACATAGGAAACATCCTTTGGTAATGTAAAGTGTCGTATGAAAATTGCGTGGCGTGCAAATAGTGCGCGCTTTCGGAGGGGGAGTATCTGTGAGACTAATCACAAGGGCAGACTTTGACGGTTTGGCATGTGGGACTGTATTGATGGAACTCGGTATAATAGACAGCTGGAAATTTGTGCATCCAAAGGATTTGCAGGATGGCAAAATTTTTGTTACCGAGGATGATATATTGGCAAATGTACCCTATGTACCCGGTTGCGGTATGTGGTTTGACCATCATGCCAGTGAGCTGGAGAGGGTAGGAGAAGTAGATGTAGAAGGTGCGCAGTACATGGCAGATAGTTGTGCGCGTATTGTTTATGAATATTATGGTGGTGACAATCGCCTTTCGCATTTAGAAGAAATGATAAAATGTGTGGATAAGGTGGACTCCGCAAAACTCACTATAGAAGAAATCACAAGCCCGCAAGGTTGGATTTTGATGGGCTTTATCATGGACCCGCGCACAGGCCTTGGCAGAAACAAAAATTTTGCAATATCAAACTGGAAGCTAATGGAAGACCTGATGGAGAACTGCCGCAACTACACTATAGATGAGCTGCTTATGTTACCCGATGTGGCGGCGCGTGTAGAGTATTATAACCAACAGTCGGCAGATTTTAAGGCGATGATTTTGAAGTATTCGCGTATAGAGGGTGATGTTGTCATCACTGACCTGCGCAGTGTAGATTTGTTGCATTCGGGCAACCGTTTTATCTTATACAGCCTTTTTCCGGAGCAAAACATTTCCATATGGGTTGTTGACGGCTTTGATGGTAACAACTGCTCTGTAGCTGTAGGGCATAGTATTGTAAACAGGACATCCGATGTAGATGTGGGTTCGGTCATGCTAAGGCATGGCGGTGGCGGGCATAAGCAAGTGGGTACTTGCCAAATCCCATACGAAGATGCAGACTCCACAATCGAAGAGCTTGTGAAGTTTTTTAATGAACATGAGCATAAAGAATAATGTTAAGGATGAGGCAAAAGGGCATATAGCGGCTATTGTAACGGTTTTTGTGTGGGGTACTGCGTTTATTGCAACGAGGCTGTTGTTGGCAGATTTTGTACCGCTCGAAATTATTTTTTTTCGATTTTGCATAGGCATTGTTGCCCTTATGATTGCTCATCCAAGGATACTTAGAATCAAGAGTATAAAAGAAGAACTGATGTTTGCGGCGGCGGGACTCTGTGGTGTCTCGCTGTATTTTTTGTTTGAAAATATCGCTCTTATGCATACCGCGGCTTCTAATGTGGGGGTTATTGTTTCTGTTTCGCCATTTTTTACTGCATTGTTTGCGACTTGGCTTTTGGAAGGAGAAAAGCCCAGGTCTAGTTTTTACATAGGGTTTGCCGCCGCGATGGCGGGGATTTTTTTGATTAGCTTCAATGGGATAACTGTGTTAGAACTTAGCCCCATCGGCGATGTGTTGGCAGTTTTGGCGGCTCTTGTATGGGGAGTGTATTCGATTTTGCTGAAAAAGATAAGTCGATTTGGATACAGCACCGTGCAGACAACACGCAGAATTTTTTGTTATGGCTTAATCATACTCATCCCCGCCTTGTTTTTATTCCCTTTCGAATTTGGGATTGAAAGATTTTTGCGGCCTACTAATATGTTTAATATTTTGTTCCTTGGGCTGGGTGCGTCGGCATTATGCTTTGCCTCTTGGAATTATTCTGTGCGGGCTTTGGGCGCGGTAAAGACAAGTATTTATATTTATCTAATACCTGTAATTACTGTGGTTGCATCCGTTATTGTGTTAGATGAAAGGGTTACATGGATGTTGGTGGCAGGTACTGTGTTGACTTTGGTTGGGCTGGCTGTATCAAGCAAACCCCTTTACATTCCTGCCAATAAGCGGTAAAGTACTGCTATGACAAAGTTTAAGGTACGGTTAAATATTTGGCAGGCAGTTTTATTTTTGGCAGTGATGTCGTTGCTGCTTACTTTGTTCTTGTTTTTGTTGCAGCCGTTGCCGTTTTCTTATGTATTTGCGAGCATTCGCGGGAGTAGCGGGCTTAACCTGTTTTTGAATTGGTTGCCCCTGTTTTTGCTTATGCTTTTTTTGTATTTTTGCGGTGCAGGAGCGGTAACTGCTTGTACTGTGACAGGTGCGGTTGGGATTGCGCTTGGGTTTGCCAATAGGACTAAGATTATCCTGCGTGGCGACCCGCTTGTGCCTTGGGATTTGCTCTTGGGCGGTGAGGTTGTCGGGATTGCGCATAGTTTTGGGATTGCCGCGATTTTGATGGTAGTCGGTGGAGCCTTGTTCTATATTTTGGCGGCTGTAGTAGCAGCCTGTTTAATCCGGAGCGAGGGTTTTAATTGGAAATGGCGTGTGGTAGGGGCATTGGCATGTGTAGTTTTTGCATTGCTTATTAATCGCCCACTTTATAATAATTGGCAGTTAAACGCTAATCTGCATGTTGAGGGAAATATCTGGAATCAGGTGAATCAGTTTAATTCTCGCGGATTTGTCTATAGCTTCATACATGCTTTTAATACAAACCGTGTTATGCGACCCGAGGGCTATGACCCGGATGCGGTACTGCATTGGATACGTAAGTCGAATACAAGTGGTGCGGAGAGATTGGCGGGGCAAGAGTTGCCTCATATCATCATGATAATGGCCGAGGCTTTTTCTGATATAAGCGATAGCCCGCATTTTGATTTTACCGATTTTACAGACCCGCTGGAAAACTGGCATGAGCTAATCGCCGAGGGGATTAGCGGTGATTTGGTCGTGTCGGTGCTGGGCGGGGGGACTGCACAGACGGAGTTTGATGTGCTTACGGGGCTTAATGCGCGGCAGTTTGCAGGTGTGCCTTTTGCTTTCAGAATGATAACGGATGAGTTTGAGTCCTTTGCTTCTATTGTAAACTCGCTTGGGTTTAGGTCAGAGTTTATGCATCCCGGGTTTGACTGGTTTTACAATCGACGCAATGTCTATCGTTTTATGGGTTTTGAGCGGCTTGTTTTTATAGATGAGTTTGATGATATTCCCACCAAGGGTATGTATATAAATGAACATGACACAATCAACCGTATCATGGAGATGTTTGCAGAGCATCGCAAAAACTTCCCCGGTATGCCGTATTTTAATTTTACCGTGACTATACAAAATCATGGGCCTTATGTAGATAAGTTTTTGTATGACGGGCCTGTGACGGAGGCTAATTTTGATACGGACTTAGAATTTGCGGAGATTGATATTAACGCGCTTTCCAATTATTTTCATGGGATTATTGATGCGGATGTGGAGCTGAGGCGGCTTGCGGACTATTTGCAGGCATTGGACGAGCCTGTGGTGCTTGTTTATTTTAGTGACCATAAGCCCGCTTTGCCGGCGAGGCTGTATGACACATTTATTCCGACTTTTGAGCCGGGGTCATTTGAGGATTTGACCAGACTTTTTAATGTGCCGTTTTTGATTTGGATGAATGATGCGGCTTTGGAATTATATGGGGTGTCCCATCCGTCGGAACTAAAACCAAACCCGGATGAGGAGATGCTGTTTTCTTCGCCGTTTTTTGGTGCATTTGTGATGGAAGTCTTAGGGATGACAAATCTGTCTCCGTTTTGGGATTTAAACATGGATTTGCGGCAGATGTTTCCCATTATGACAGAAATGAGGTCGTTTACGCCTTGCAGGATGATTAGCACATATATGACAGACTATCCATATCAATATCGAAGAAATAGCCTTTTGCTGTATCGCGACTGGTCGTATTTTAGGATTTTTGATGAACGGCGTTAAGGGGTCTTCGGAGAATAATAACGCAAGAGACGTAGCGGCTATTTCGTTGGGTGGGCGTTTTTTAACGTTTCTTGGACGGACTATGTATATCGGGTGGTTTGGTACAGCAAATCAGCTTTTGAATGCATTTACATTTGCTCTGCGCGTACCTAATGTAATTTTTACTGTGCTTGGTGCGGCACTGGGTACTGTGATGATACCGATTTACAGTTCCCTATTAGCAGAAAAAAAAGAAGCAGAAGCTAAACGATTTATTGATAATGTGATTACTATCAGTATTATTTTGCTCGGGTTGCTTGTGGCTGTAGGGCTGGCGGGCGCGCCACTGCTTGCGCGGGTGGTAGCGGGAGCTGATTTCGAAAATCCGGAGTATCTCATATTTGTGCTTAGGGTGCTAATCCCTGCTGTGATGTTTTTTGGGTTTGGGGCAATTTTTCAAGGGATTTTGCATTCTCATGGGATTTTTAGATTGCCTGCATTTGTCACCGCACCGGGTGGGATTATTCTCATTTTATATTTGATTTTATTTGGCAATCGGTTTGGGGTTACAGGGTTGGTTTTTGCGGCGGCGTTGGGGATTTTTATGCAACCGTTTATCATGTTGCCTGCCGTACATAAGCTGGGGTATCGCTATCGATTTTCTCTCAATTTGCGGGACAAAAATGTAAGAGCGGCAGGGCGACTCTGTGTGCCTGTGTTGATTTCTGTCGCTTCGTATCAATTCCATTTTATTTTTGGTCAGTCGGTGGCTTTGCGTTTTAATACAACGGCTGTAATGGATTATTCTCAAGAGATTGTACAGGTTTTTATTTTGACCATAGTGTATGCAATCGCCGCAGTTTATCTGCCAAAGTTGTCGGTGCAGTGGGCTAAGGCCGATATGGGTGGTTTTAATGAGAGCCTACGCTCTGCTATGGGGTATACGTTTTTTTTGGTATTGCCTGCGGCTGTGGGCTTTTTTATTTTGCGATTCGAAATAATGGAGTTTTTGCTTGGGTGGCAGGGGCAAGAAAGCTATGAGAGCATCCAACTGGCGGGCAATATGATGGGACTATATGCCGTTGCGGTGGTCGTGATTTCTTTTAAGGAAGTCGCTGACAGGGCGTTTTATTCGGGAAAGGACTCAAAGACACCTGCTATTTTTGGTGTGGTCATCATGGTGATTAATATATTAGTTACTATTTTGCTTATTTCGCGCATTGGGGTTTATGCAATGCCTGTGGCCTATGGTGTGGCGGCGGTTATCGGTTGCAGTGGGTTGGTTTTACGATTGCATCTGCGTACCGGATTTATTGATTTTAGGTTTTTGCGTGAGCTGTTTAAGGTAGTGGTGGCTGTACTGTTGATGGCTGTGGTTGCGTTTTATGCGCGGGGGCTAAGGCTTACGGGGGTGCTGATTGTGGACATGGTGGTGACGGCAATGTCGGGTGCGGCTGTTTATTTTGCGGTAGCATGGGCTTTAAAGGTATCTGCTGTATTTGCAGTGTTTAAGGGGCGAGCCAAATAGTGCAAAGAATATTAATAATCCTACCCAACCTAGACTTGGGAGGTACAGAAACGGTTGTTATGAACTACTTCCGCAACATAAGTGGTATTGTTTTTGATTTTGTGGTTCATGGCAAAGATGGTTACTATGAAGAAGAAGCACGCGCATTGGGTGCAAGAATTTTTCGTGTGCCTACACGTAGTGAGGGATTTGTAAAAAATATCCGTGCAATGCGCAGGCTCTACAAAAAACATCCGGAGTACGACAAGGTGATAGTCTGTACAGAACATGCCCTTGCATTCATAGAAATGGCGGTGGCGTGGGCATGTGGTGTAAAAACCCGTGTTGCGTGGAGTCATTTTTCTGATTATCAGGGGGCATCGCGAGTGAAGCGATGGGCGCATTATTTGGCGCGTCCTTTTTTGAGGCTGTTTGCAAATTTGTATTTTGCATGTACCGCGGACGCGGGTCGCTGGCTTTTTGGAAAAAAATATGTGGACAAATATTTGTCACATACATGGCCGGATTTTACATTAACTCGATGTGTTGACTTGCATAAAAAGCAGTTTCATATTATAAACAATGCTATAGACTTGGGGAAATTTAGTTTTTCAAAAGAGATAAGAAATAAAATCCGTGACAAATTTAATATCGGGGAGCAATTTGCAATTGGCATGGTGGCTCGCCTCACAGCGGTAAAAAACCATGATTTCGCGTTGGATGTCATAAATGAGTTGTCCGAGGGGGTATTCTTGGTCATCGGTGACGGAAAATTAAAAAGTCAACTGGTAGAAAAAGTCGAGCGATTGAATTTGACCGAACGTGTTATTTTTACGGGTGCAGTGGACAACCCCGGCGACTACTATCAAGCTCTCGACTTGTTGCTAATCCCGTCATTACATGAGGGATTGACTCTCGTGGCCATCGAAGCACAGGCGGCAGGATTGCCTGTTTTGCTTTCTGACACCATCACGGATGAAATAAAAATAAGTAATTATGCACATTTTTTGAGTTTGGAAGAAGGTGCGGAATATTGGGCAAAAACAGCGGCTTCTCTGAAAAAATCAGAAAGAGCATCGCCCGATTTATCAAGCTCGGGCTTTCATATATCGCATGAAGTGGAGAAATTTAGGGAGGTGCTATTGAGATGATAGACAAAAAAGGCAGGCTCTTTGGCTTAGTGAGCTTGATAGACCTGTTTGCGGTGGCAGTGGTCGCGGCGGTGGTTGCGGTGGTATATTTTAATGTAGGTGCGAGTGGCCGCCCTGTGGTCGGTGCGGAACAACCTGTTTATATCACGTTTTTTTCGCCTGCATTGGAGGACTTTACCGTTAACGCATTGGCAGAAAACACACCCGTAATTGATGATGCAAATGGGACATTCCTCGGTACGGTTGTTTCTGTTGCAGTCGGCGAAAGCATAGCAATCATGCCCGACATGCACGGAAACGAAGTCGCCTCACCGATGGATGGATTTTATTCTGTCGCGATTACATCGCGGGTGTATGGTGGGACAACAGGTGGTGCGGTTGTACTCGGCGGCAATGTCTATGCCGTGGGCGAAGAGGTCATCATCTGGGCAGGCAGGGCAAAAACAATGCTTCATATTTCTGATATACGAGTGGAGGAGTAGACATGAAAGACGGAAAAATTTTTGGACTTGTAAACATCATTGACCTGTTGATTATAATCGCGCTTGTCGGCGCGGCGGTATTTGGGGTTTGGCAGTTTAATGCAGGGCGTGGGGTTGTGTTCGCGCCTGTGGAGACGAGAGAGTTTATAATTTCTTTCTTTACAGAAGAAGTCGAGGATTTTACGGCATTTGCAGTAGAAGTCGGCGACTCGGTCGTAGACCATGGCCGTAACGTACCCTTGGGTACAGTCACCGCTGTAGAAGTCGCTGATGCAAGGGTTTGGAATGCTGACCAATACGGTGTTGCCGTAGCAAGTCCAAAGCCGGGTTTTTCTTCGATAGAAATAAGTGCGCGGCTGACTGCACAACCTACAGAACATGGGATTATAATCGCGGGCAATCGCTACGGAATCGGCCATAGTCTGGCAGTGCGTGCAGGGCGCGGTACTATATTTATGAGAATTTCAGGTCTTGAGGAAGTTTCATGAACACAGGCAGTGTCGTTATAAAAAAAGTCATCGCCTTTTTATCATGGCTAAACTATTATTTTGAGTATAGCTTGATTTTTCGCGGATTTGTCGCCGTAAAAAAAGCGGCGGGCGGTAGCTATATCTTGCAGGGCTTTTTGCATACAGAGCGCGACTACTGGCAAGGCTCATTGATTTTTAAATTTATTGCATTGATTGTGGGTGGAGTTTTTGCGACTGTTGGGTGGTTTGTGCGTCTTGTTGCGCAGTGGAACAAGACAAGCATTAACAGGCGGATTTATCTTGCTTGTACTGCTGTAAAACGAAATAAAACACTTTACGGCTGTGTACCTGCGCGACTTTTGCGTTGGTATTTTGGCGAAGCCACTTGCGTCTTGAAGCTGTCATACATGGTTTTTTTGCTTGGTGTCCTCGTAATCCCAAGCCCCATGTGGAATAATATGTTTTTGCTCCTTAGTGCGGTGTTTTTTGCGGGTGTTTTTATTTTGCAGTGGTTGTTTCGCACGGGTGGTGCAGAAAAGCCGGAACTCGCACATATTTCGCCCGCGCTTGTTTTGTTTGTTTTTTTCTGCGCATTCAGTATCGTGACCGGATATGGTGGCGGAGATAGCTTGCGTGTTTTTATCATTTTTTTTGCATGTGTTGTGCATTCCGTGATTGTGTCATTTGTCTTTTGCGAAAAAAACGACATCAGGCTGTTTTTTACCATGGCCTCTGTCGCGCTTGTGATTGCGGCGTTATTTGGCTTTTACCAATTCGCCATGGGCATAGAAATCCAAGCCGCATTTACCGACCTCGGCGCAAGCCCCGGCCTTTCTCGACTGTATTCTACACTGGGGAATCCCAACAATGACGCACAGGCATGGGCTATGCTTTTGCCCTTTGTGCTTGCCGTTGCCATTACCGTAAAATGTGATACCCGCAGGATTGTTTTGCTTGGTGTGATTTTAGTCGTGGTGGCGGCGTTCGCGCTTACGTATTCTCGGGCGGGATATGTTGCACTTTTGGCCGGGGTTGGTGTATTTGTGCTGATGACTGCACCCAGACTTGTGCCTATTGGTTTGATTGTGCTTGTATTGGCGTTGCCATTTATCCCCGCAGGTATTTTGGAGCGACTTTTTACACTGGGACAGGATACCTCCAGCCAGTACCGCTTTTTAATCTGGGGCGGTGTATTGCGAATGCTCGAAGATTTTTGGGTGCAAGGTATAGGAATGGGTCCCGCCGCTTTTATCAGAATCTATCGCGGCTATGCCCACCCCCTCGCCGAACGTGCTATGCACTCGCATAATATGTTCCTCGACCTCATCACCCATAGCGGAATCGGCGCGCTTATTGCATTTTTGGCATATCTTTTCCGTTTGTTTAAGCGTGGAATTTCTTCATTTGTATCCTCCGACGACAACGAACACAGGGTCTACATGGCCGCAGGTGTCGCCGCGCTTGCCGTTTTTGTCGTTTTCGGAGTAGGGGAATATGTATGGTTTTATCCACGAGTCATGCTTGTTTTTTGGGTCATCGCAGGCTTGGTTGGGGGGATGGCTCGTGCAAAATAGGGAGTGACCAAAGTGCGTTGGCAGATGTCGCGAGCGCAAGTTGCCAACGCACTTCGGCCGCTCCTGCAACATTCCATGTGGAAGTAATAGAGCGATTATGCGGGTTTGAGCGGTTTTGACCAAAACATCTACGGCTACCTCCTGATATGTTTTCTGCTGTACCATGATGAAAAATTAAGCGGTGTTAAGCAACCCATACTCAAATATGAAGCAGAGGGGTAATATTGATTTAGCTGTATCTGATTGGTATGCATTCCGGTTATGGTACTCGCACTTGCCAGCCTGTAGCAGTAGGAAAATATGCGCCATCTGGAGTCCATGCCGAGTAGTAGTATGTGCCTGTCTCACTTATGGAAAAATCTGTTATCCCTACTCTGTAAACCCATTCTACGCCCTCAATAAAGTTGCTACCGTCATAGATACGTATTCCTCTTTCACCTTCAACAGTCGAACGGTATATATAGAAATAATCGTCGATAGTAGGTGAGAGGGCTTTTAATAACACTCCATAGTTGGTACGTTCTGCTGCGAATCGTGCAGAAGGTTCTCTGTATGGAATAAGCACAAGTCTATCAAATCCTCCATAATATCTTATTTCTTGGATGTCTGTTGTTTGTGTGTTTACAATAAATCTCATGACTACTTCTCCCGTATAAGAGTTGTTATGGATTAACTCAACCAGCCCATCGTCGTGATGGCTGATTGTTAACGGCCATCTGCCGATGCCTACGTCATAATGAACACCATATTCACTAAAACTAATTATAAGAGCCGATGTATTCCAATTTTCTATTGAGTCTGCATAAAAATAATTTCTATCAACCCATGTCCCTTCTATCCGTGAGAGTATCTCTGATAGAGACGGCGATTCGTTTTGTGGTTGAGGTGATGGATGAGGCATTACACCTAATGACGTGTTTGTCCGGCTACCTATATAGATTGTTGCTGTATTTCCATCCCACTCCACAGGATAACCCAGAGCCTCGGATATAGCTCGTGCAGGCAGGAATGTCCTTCCCCCTGATGTAAAAGGCCTCTCTTCTTCCGATAAATTTAAGCGATTACCATTTACCACTACATGGTTTACGCTAAACACAACCTCCAGTAATGCTGTGTTTGCAAGTACTGCCACAGACGACGTTAATAAAATAGTCAACAATGCACCTGTGATTAATCCTTTTGCAAATCCTTTATTTCTATTCATTATATTTTCCCCTTTTTGTTTTTATATCTCTCGTGTTATATCATTATTCAATCATTGCATCTGCAAAGGCAAATCTGGATGTTGAGCCTATTGCGCCCTGTGTTCCAACACTTTCTATACGCAGTTGTATTACGCCAGTTACATTTACAGAAATATGCCTTGGTAAATCTTGAGCTTCGATTTCAAACGACCCAAGCAGCCTCCCATCACCATAGAAATTAAAGGTGGTGCTGGACATATGTGTACCATCTACTCGTCCAATGTAACCGGATAAGTTTGTAAATTGAGCGTTTAGGTTGTGAAGTGTAAACCATGTGTTTCCACCAACAAAAACCAGAGGACCACCATAGGCAACACCTGCCATTGTAACTTGTCCGGGCGTTGTTATATTACCCGCATGTCCCCTGCTTCTATCGTAATACGGTACAGTATGAAGAAACGGAGAGCCGCTTGGCACAGCCCCGATATACACAGTCCCTGTACTTCCGTCCCAGTTTATAGGTTGCCCCAGTGCTTCGGAAATTGCTCTGACCGGTAAAAAAGTTCTTCCTGCTGAAATAAAAGGCCTCTCTTCTTCCGATAAATTTAAGCGATTACCATTTACCACAACATGGTTTACGTTAAACACAACCTCCAGGAATGCTGTGTTTGCAAGTACTGCCACGGACGACGTTAATAAAACAGTAAGTAATACTCCTGATATAAAGCCTTTTGCACGTTCCTTCATTATCATGTTTTTTTTCATCTTGTTTCGCCCCTTCCAAATTCAATGCCTGTAGGTAGTCTGCGCAGTGTAGACCTTTGTGAGTGGAGTGAAGTCGATATGATATTCGGTAAAAATACGTTGCTATCAATGGTTGAACTATTAATAATTTCGGTTACGCCATAGATTTCTTGATAAAATGAGATGCTCACACGATGAAGGTTGCCCTCACTCGTAATGACCCAATTTCTAGCGGCGTCGCTCCACGAAATATTTTCTAAAACTCTCATGACAGTTGTGTTGCTTCCCCAAAGTCTGACAGGTATCCACAAGCTATTATCATTCCTGATTGCGTGAGTTGTTGATGATACATTAACATGTTTTACATCTTCCATGACGCGCACTGGTTTTGTACGACGGATTGTGCCTGAGCCATCAAAAAGTTGTCCCAACACTCCATCATTGAAGCCCCATGTCCATAGGCTATTATCATTCCTGATGACGGCAATATGTTGGTGAGCAGCTGAGACGTACATGACATCGTCCATTAATTTTACAGGAGTATGCCGTGGTACAAAAAATGCAGTTTCATCTAAAAGGACCCCGCTAGAATTTGAACCCCAACCCCATAGTGTACCATCGGAGGTTATTGCTGTGGTGTAATGATGCCCTGAGGAAACATGGACGACATCTTCCATTATCAATGTTGCGGGGCGTTTTTGACGTATTCCTAAAAATAATGATAAATCATCATCACACCAATGTTCAACAAAACCCCATTCCCATAGTTGTCCATCTGTCGTAATTACAGTCGTAGATTTCCCTCCAAACTCCCATCTTGTATCAACAAAAGCAATATTTTCCATTATTTTTACTGGCCTAAATCGGTTTTCTGTTGTCCCATCACCCAATTGTCCATACTCATTTAAGCCCCAGCCCCACAGAGTGTTATCGGATGTAATGGCAAAGGCATAGCCCCCCATGGGTGAAGTTGCAAAATTTACGACATCTTCCATTATTATATCTGGTCGGGTTTGCGCTCTAATGATAGGGCGATGAGAAGAAGCATAGGCAGATGCCATAGCATGATGTGAATAAAAATTATCCCACCAGCCCCATAGGTTGCCGTCGGCATCCAGTGCCATGAGATACATCTCTGACACGCCTGTTTCTAAAAAATTAAGTAAAAACCTTTCAGCAGTATTTAATCCTTTATAATAATCACGCATCTCGTTTGTATTGATTAATATAGTCATCTCATCGTGGATAAAGCCAATGTAAAAACCTGTTAAGTTACCAATCAACCGCAATTGAACATAAATATTACCGTGTATTTTAGCAGCAAATGGATGGAACTCGTCAGCACTAATCCCTGTAAAGTAACCGTCGCCGGATATACCTCCTTGCGCAGGCAAAGTCATTCGGTTGCCATTAACATAAAATGTGGTATCTGCAATTATGGCAGCTGTTTGATTCATCGGCATATGCTGCATTTCTCTACCGATAGGCAAATAAGGGGTATTTGTGTAAATTCTTGTCGTCATTGCAATTTCGTCCCATGTCATATTAAATTGTGCTGCTGTTCCATTTAGCACATAAGCTAAATCCATTAACATAAAGTAATTTGTACCGCGAATGTTATATCCGGCAATTTGAACGGGTTGACCGTTTACTATAATCCTATGTGTCGTTGGCGTAGCTGTCTCTTGTGCATATGCAGTTAAAACAACTGGCAGGGTAAAAAAACTGCAAATCATACAAAAAACCAAAACTTTTAATTTTTTTCTACACAGGTTCATGTTGTCTCTCCCTTTCTTCATTTTTATTTGAGCCTATTATAATAAGTACAGGCAATACGAACTCAAATAGCAATATAAGACCGGTAATGCCGCCTATACCTAAATATCCAAAAGTACCATTGGCTAAATTAATAAGAGTATGAAATGCTGCAACGGCAATGTATATTGTCCCAAGAGTGCGTATGAATTTAGCCTTTTGGAGATTTTGGCAGTTGATAATACACATGATACCAATAAAAATGCTAAACCCTCCCAATAATGTATTTACTGTGTAATAAAACTCCCAAGCAAGGCGCATGTCTTGCCCACCAAATAAAAATAGCCAAGCATCTATAGTCACCAATGCAAACATAGCAGCTATTGAGCCAATCGCACCAAAAACAATAAATAAAATGCCTGGGATTTTTATTAAATTTTTTCCGGGTGAGACAGTTTGTGGTCTGCTCGACGAGCCTATCCCGCAAGCAGGGCAAAAAGCCGAGGCCACTTCAAACTTGTGTCCGCAACCTGTGCAAAAATTTAGTTTCACATCTTGTTGATTCATGTTACCCTCCGATTTGCCGCTTTTCGGCGTTAAGTTAATAGATTTGTTAAAGCACAGCTAATTAATTTGAAATTGGACTCGCCTGTCGTTGAAAAAGTGGTGAAGTGTTCGCGATTTTCGCCTCAGTCGAGTCCATCTCTCATTTAATTCGCTTTTACCTACGAGAAAAAGCAAAATCATCCCATAGACTTGCCCATTAAAAAAGGTGCGTAGGGACGGCAAAAAATTGCCATCACCTACACACCAATAAAATTCAATCTACCAAAATACAACAAACCAAAGAGAGCATGTTTACAGTGAATGTCAACAATGCTAAACTATGCCTTGCGTAGCGGCAGGTTAAGCCTGTGTGTGTTAGGTGATGTCTTGAATCCCTACACTCGCCGTTTGGTGTTGGTCGCACCTCACGGTCGCTGCGATTTTTTGTTACTTTAGCATATTAGCATGTTTTTTACAAATAATGCAAATTATTTTTATAATATGATACAAAGCTACAAATGTTTTGTTGTTTTGGCAAAACTAAAGGTAGCTTTTTGTAGTGATAAGGGGGGTGCCTCTTTAAGCAGCATTGCAGTGTTTATGCGTGCCGGAACGCTTCAAGCCAAAACATCTAAACCGTAGCATCTAGCGGAAATGGAAGTATCTGCCTAATTTGTTGTCTCACAAGTTGCCGAGCGGTTTAGACCAAAACATCTACGGTCTGCATTATCTTGGTAATTCCGTCGTTTTGCATATGTGCCGCCATGGTATTGATGTAGTTTTCGCGTGTGTTGTATAGGGAGATTAGGGTTTCGTATAATGACGTTGCTGTCATTTTTTCTTCTTGTAAAACAAGTGAGAGGCCCTGTTTTTCGAAAGATTCGGCATTTTGGATTTGGTCGCCGCGGCTTTTTCCCTTTGGTAGGGGGATGAGCAAATGCGGCTTTTTTAGTGCAAGCAATTCGAAGATTGTGTTGGCACCTGCGCGAGAAAGCACAATATCGGCGGCGGCGAGTGCATCCGGCATTGTATCGGACAGGTATTCAAACTCAGCGTAGTTTTTGTCTTTTATGCCCGAGAGGTTGCCTCTGCCGCATAGATGGATTATTTGAAATTTTTGTGTCAACTGTGGCAATGCCTCACGGACGCATGTGTTGATGGCCGCCGCACCTTGACTGCCGCCTGTCACTAGGAGGATGGGTTTTTCTCCGACTGAAAGGCCGGATGATTTTATCCCATACAATCGGTCGCCATCCGACAGGTTGCGGCGGATGGGTGTGCCTGTGAGTACTGCTTTTTTGCGCATTTTTTGTGGCAAAAATTCGATGGTTTCCGGAAAAGAAACACAGATTTTATTAGAAAAAGGCATTACAAGGCGGTTTGCAAGACCGGGTGTGATGTCAGATTCGTGGATGATAACCCGTACACCACATAGCCGAGCCGCCGCAATTACGGGTACTACGACAAAACCGCCTTTGGAAAAGACGATGTCGGGTTTTATCTTTTTTATTATTTTTAATGCGTCGCCGAGACCCTTTGCTACACGAAAGATGTCTGTTATGTTCTTTAAATCAAAATATCGCCTGAGCTTTCCCGATGAAATCCCGTAAAAAGGCAATCCTTCTGCCTCTGCAAGGTCGCGCTCGGGGCCTGTGTGGCTACCGATATAGTGGATTTCGTAGCCTTTGTCCTTTAGAGAAGGAATAAGTGCCAGGTTAGGAATCACATGTCCCGCAGTTCCACCGCCTGTTAATATAATTTTTTTCATTATTTAACACGCTCCCAGTATATATGCTATAATCCCATTATAACAGAAATTATAGCGAAAAATGGCCTAAGAGGGTGTGTTAAGTTATGAAAATTTTATATATCTACGGTAGCATTTCCGGTTATGACCACGGACTCGGCAATTTAATAAAACGCACAAAGTCGGTATTTGAAGAGCTAGAGGCAGAGACAGAAACAATAGACCTCGGTGAGTTGCACCCGCCATATTATGATGGTGATACGACAGGTGCGATGGATGGTGTAATCGAAAAAATAAAGGAGGCCGACGGAGTAGTCTTTGCGACGACGGCTCAGATATACGCGCCTACGGCAATCTTGCAAACATTTTTGGAATATATGGAGCATGGCGAATATGAGGATATTTTAAAGGGAAAGCATTGTATGCTTATCGCGTTGTCACGTAGCAGCGGCGAAAAATCGGTGCTGGACTATCTCGCACGCATTGTGCATCATTATGGAGGATATGCGGCGGCAAAAATCGGCTTGAGAGCCTCGCATTTAAGCACTCTTGATGACGGGACGACGGGCGATTTTGTAGACAGTATTGCAGAAGATTTTTACAGAGCCGTGCATAAAAATCGGCAGTATATTGTCCCTACAGATTATGCCGACGGTTTTGGAGCTCCTTTGACAGCCGTAGAAGCTCCAAAAGAAGCCCCTCAAAAGGAGCAAGCCTTTGAGCAAATAAATTCATTCTCCGATTCGGAAGAAAAGGAAATAGACGAATTATCATTCTTGTTTTCGAAAAAATACTCAAAAGAACCTGTCTTGCCGGAAGCGATAGATGCGCCAAAGCCTTCTGTAGCAAGCATCCCCGCCCCTGTAAATATAGGTGCAGGAGAAATCGAAAAGCGTACAATAGCTCTACCGGAGTATTTTCAGTCATCGCTTTCGGCAGGGCTACAGGCCGTAATACAAATCAATATTACGGGTAGCGAAAAATTTGACGGCTTCCTGTATATTCACAGTACAGAATGCACCTATACCGAAGGCACGGCACCTGCGCCGGATATTACAATCATGGCGGACACCACCATCTGGAAGGACGTACTCAACAACAAAACAACAGCACAAAAAGCGTTTATGATAGGCGGAATAAAAGTACGTGGTGACTTTGTTCTGCTTACAAAATTTGATACTCTGTTTGTATTCCCCGATGCATAAGGTAGATATATTGGGTGTTCCGTTTGCCTGTTTGACACAGGCGGAAGCTGTAGAAAAAATTTTTGGCTATCTCAAAGAAAACCATAACCATATAATCGTAACACCAAACCCCGAAGGGGTTATGCAAGCGCGCCGCAACCCTGCATTTTATGAGGCTTTGTACAGTGCCGACCTGTCTCTCGCAGATGGGACGGGCATTGTCATTGCCTCTGTTTTTTTGCAGGATGGGCAGACCCATAGACGCTTACCCGAGCGTGTACGTGGAGTGGATACGATGTTTGCGTTATTAGAAAAAACATGCGAAAGCAAACGCGAAACAACCGCGTATTTTCTCGGAGGCGCGGCAGGTGTTGCAGAAAAGGCAAAGCAAAATATAGAGTCACGGTATTCAAATTTCAAGGTGGTCGGTACTCATGACGGATTTTTTACAGCAGAACAAGAGCCTGATATTGTTGCAGAAATAAATGACCTGTCGCCTGATATTTTGCTCGTATGTACAGGTATGCCTCGTGCAGAATTGTGGGCGACAAAAAACCGCAATATCAATGCCCGTGTAACCATGTGCCTCGGTGGTACGATTGATATAATGGCTGGTACGGTAAAACTTGCACCGCCTCTTATGCGAAAGCTTGGGCTGGAATGGCTCAACAGATTGTTTCGCCAGCCGCAGAGGTTTTTTAGGATGCTGGACATCCCTCGGTTTATGTGGGCCGTGTTGGTTAAGAAGGTGCTGGGATAACAGATTGCATCATGTGTTTAATCTGTGTTAGAATGCGGGATGTAACTATGAAGTTGGGGGAATCCTGATTGAAATATGTACTTTTAGTACTATGCATATCGCTGTTGTCTGCATGTGCGGGTGACCACCGCTCGCGTGACGACAGGCCTAATGTACGGATAGGGTATTTGCCGATTACACATGCGATGGCACTTTTTGTGGCTAATGATATGCTCTGTGATGACGCGCCCTACGGCATGGTGCTGGAGAGATTCAGTTCTTGGCCTGATTTGATGGATGCATTAAATGGCGGACATATTGACGGGGCATCTGTACTTATTCAGCTTGCGATGGCATCCCACTATGCGGGTGTAGATTTGCGTGCCGTGGCACTTGGCCACCGCGACGGAAACATAGTTGCTGTAGCAAATTACATAGAAACAGTGCAGGATTTGCGCGGTAGGATAGTGGCCATACCCAGCCCTATGTCTACGCATAGCTTTCTGCTAAAGATGCTGTTATGGGAAAACGGCATGACTGACGATGATGTTACGATTATACAATTGCCGCCTGCGGAGATGGTACCCGCGCTGGCGAGCGGCAGTATTTCGGGATATGTGGTGGCGGAGCCTTTTGGTGCGAGAGCCGTCACCCTCGGTGTCGGCAGAAAGCTGGCAGAATCGGGGGAGATATGGGAAAACTCGATTTGCTGTGCCTTAGTTTTTTCATCTGATTTTATTAAGAATAATGCGGAGGCCGCCGACTTTATTTTACAAAAATATCACGAGGCCGCTGACTTTTTGCAACAAAACCTACATCCGATGTCAGACAATATCCAAGAAATCGCCATGCGCCACCTCTTGATAGACGAAGAGACACTCATGTACTCCATAGAGTGGATTTCGTTTGATTCTCTTTTTATAGATGAAGAAGAATATGCCGAGCTTTATCGCCTTACCATGGAACTTGGGTTGTTATCATCGCCGCCGCCCTTTGATGATTTTATTAATTCGGTCATCGAGAGGAGGCCGTAAGTATGAAGAAAATGATTGCATCATTTTTGCATAAACTCTTGTTTGCTATTTTCGCGGTGATTATTTTGATTGCTACATGGCATTTAATCGTTGTGTTTGGCGGATTTAATCACGCGCTGTTTCCGCCGCCATTAGTCGTTTTTGCGACACTCAGAGACATGATTTCCTCGGGCGAAATTTTTGTGCATATCAGGATTAGCTTGTGGAGATTTTTTGTCGGGTACTCGCTGGCTGTGTTTGTTGGGCTTGTTTTGGGGCTTATTGTGGGGCGTGTAAACTTTCTTTCCAAGCTTGTCGAACCGCTTATTCAGCTCATACGGCCGGTCGCACCCGTCGCTTGGCTCCCCTTTATAGTATTGCTTTTTGGGATTGGGGACATGCCCGCGATTATGGTTATTTTTATTGCCGCATTCTATCCGGTGCTGATGTCCACCATCACCGGTTCCAAAAAAGTGGACAAGCGTTATATGGATGTGGCAAAAATGTTCGAAATAAAACAGCCGCAGGTTTTTTTAAAAATTATTTTGCCCGCGATTTTTCCATACATAGCTAACGGAATGCACATGGGGCTTGGCACTGCGTGGGTTTTCCTTGTAGCGGGCGAGATGATGGGTGTACGCTCAGGTTTGGGTTTTTTGATTATGGATTCTCGTAACAATATGCAACCCGAGGTTTTACTTGCAACGATTTGTGTGATTGCATTGCTAGGGCTTTCATTGGATAAAATCATCACATTGTTTGAAAGCCGCGTAAACAAGCACTGGGGAATAGGGGAGGGTGAATAATGTTTATAGATATAGATAATGTGAGTAAAACATTTTTGCATAACAAGACCCCAATCCTTGCATTAAAAGAAATTGACCTCACCATAGAAAAAGGTGAGTTTGTGTGTTTTTTGGGGCCGTCGGGTTGTGGAAAAACCACTTTATTAAACATGCTCGCGGGCTATGATACCCCCTCCGAGGGAGAAATCAAAATCGACGGCGAAATCGTAACAAAACCCTCAATCAAGCGTGTTACGGTTTTCCAAGGATATGGGCTTTTGCCATGGCGAACGGCACGCAAAAATATAGAACTCGGTCTTGAGTCCAAAAAAATAAATAAACACGAGCGTAAAAAAATCGTAGATGAATATATTGATATGGTAGGACTCACAGACTTTGCCGACCATTTTCCATATGAGATGTCCGGCGGAATGCGCCAAAAAGTCGCCATAGCGCGCGCTTTGGCTGTAGACCCGGAGATTATCTTTATGGATGAGCCATTTAATGCCTTGGATTTGATTTCGCGTTCTTCCATCCAGAATAGTGTCGTTGACTTTTGGGAAAAGAAAAAAAAGACAATAATATTTGTGACGCATTTTATAAATGAGGCAATCAAGCTCGCTAACCGTATCGTTATTTTTTCGCCATATCCGGGCATCGTCGTTCGGATTTTGAAAGTTCCGCCGGGCGCGAAAATAGACGACTCGCCCGAGTATAATGCCATAAGAAACGAAATCATAGATGTATGTGAGGTTTTGGCTTGAGTATTTGTTTAATTGCAACCGCCGCTTTTGGATTAGAATCCGTGGTAAAGCGTGAGGTAAGTGAGCTTGGATTTAAGGATATAAAATGTCTGGACGGCAAGGTGGAGTTTTCTTCTCATAACGGTGACTTGTTTGATGCAATCGCTCGTGCAAATCTGTGGCTACGTTCTGCTGACCGCATTTTAGTCAAAATCGGAGAATTTCCTGCCACAACTTTTGACGATTTATTCGAAAAAACAAAGGCACTCTCATGGGAAGAGTGGATTCCTGTAGATGGAAAATTTACCGTTACAGGCAAGTCTGTACGGTCGGGCTTGTTTAGCGTACCTGATGTGCAGTCCATCGTAAAAAAAGCAGTGGTAGAAAAGCTCCGCCAAAAGTACAAGGTCGAGTGGTTTAAGGAAACAGGAGCCGATTACACCATACAGGTCGCCTTGTTAAAGGATATGGCTACGCTTACCATAGACACTACAGGCGTAGGCAATGGTCTGCACAAACGCGGCTACCGCGCTCGCGCAACCCGCGCACCTATGAAAGAAACAATGGCCGCCGCGCTTATTTCTCTCGCACGTTATAATGGGAAAAAGCCATTCTTTGACCCATGCTGTGGTAGCGGAACCCTGCCGATAGAGACCGCACTCATCGCAAAAAATATCGCGCCCGGCCTTTCTCGCAAATTTGCCTGTGAAAAATGGAAAATCCCGCAAAAAACATGGAAAGATGCACGCGCCGAAGCATACGCGGCAATCAAGACAGAGGCAGAGCCCATCATCCACGCCGCCGACATCTCTCTCGAGGCCGTAGAACTTGCCCAGGCAAATGCAGAACTTGCAGGCGTAGACGATTGCATTGTCTTTCATCATCGACCTGCGTCACAGACCATCCTGCCATCTGACAGCGGCATAGCCATCATAAATCCACCCTATGGAGAACGCCTCGGTGCAATCAAAGAAGCAGAGACCTTATATGCCGAGCTTGGCAAAATATTTAACCCGACACGATGGAATGTATATGTAATCACCCCCGATGAGTTTTTTGAGTCATCGTATAAAAAGAAGGCAAGAGCAAAGCGCAAGCTGTTTAACGGCATGATAAAAACTGATTACTATCAATATTTTTGAGGGGGCTTGAGATGAGATTCAAAATATTTGCAGTTGTATTGTTTTCGATAGTGTTGGTGGCGTTTGCCGGTTGTAGCAATGTAGAAATACCCGACGCAAATGAAGTATTTTCCATAGGAAGCGGTCAACAAACATTCCGTTTTATGGTGGTAGATGCAGACAATAATGCTACTGCATGGGATGTAAGCACAAATGAAAGTATCGTGGGTGCGGCATTGCTGGATGTTGACCTAATCGCAGGAGATGTTTCTGCATGGGGTTTGTTTGTTACTACCGTAAACGGCATAACCGCCGACTTTGATGCGGATGGTTCATGGTGGGCTTTATATGTCAACGGTGAAATGGCAATGCAAGGCATAGATGACATCATTATTGATACCGAAAGTGAATATGTATTTGTATTTACAGTAGGGTGATGCAGACTAATCCGTCCGGACTTTCTACACGCTACTTGGTCATTTTTGCGATGCTCGGTGCGATGATGTTTGTCTCGCGTTTGCTGATGATGGCGATTCCCAACGTACATGTACTTGGGCTGTTTATTGCCGCATTTACGCTCACTTATCGCGCAAGAGCATTGATGCCGATATATGTTTTTGTTTTGCTCGATGGTCTTTACCAGGGGTTTTCTATTTGGTGGATTCCTAATTTATATGTATGGTTGCCGCTTTGGCTTGCGTTTATGGCCGTGGGCAAAGCAAATCTGACGAGCAAATCAAGACCACCCATATACATGGTTTTATGTGCTTTGCATGGGCTTTCTTTTGGTACAATTTACGCGCCGGCACACGCGCTGTTTTTTGGCCTTAGCTTCTATGGTATGTTGGCATGGATAGCTGCGGGTTTGTATTTTGATATAATACATGCGATTGGGAATTTTGCGGCGGCTACTTTGGTTGTACCATTGGTTAGCTTGTTAAAAAAACTGGATTAGGCGGGAGGTTTTCTTATGCCCGAGTCAAGAAAATTTGTCGTAAAGATGTTGGAGAATTTTATTTTTATATCATTGTTATTTGGGTTTTTCTCTGTGCCTGTCTATGTGGAGATGTTGACGTTTAGATTTGTTTTTATTGTTGGTGTGGCTATAGCCTTGGTAATAGTGGGTAGTACGTTTTCAAGGCGCAGAGTGATGATTGGGCGTGGGTTTATTGACTTTATGCCTGTGGCTTTTGTTCCACTTTCTTTTTGGGCGGCGCGTGGACAGCATTTTGGACTTGTTACGATATTTTCTGTTGTGATGGTTGTTGTTATAATAATGAGTTTTGTGGTTTTACATATGGCAAAGATGGACGAAACACTGGAGGTCTTGCCCCTCTCTTCTGCCGCACCCTTGCGCCGTATTATCGGATTCAACTATAGGATGATGGCAGGACTTGCGGGGCTTATTTTGGTACTTGGGGTGCTGACATTTTTTATCATTGTCATACCTGCTTTTGCCATAATTGCAGAAATTTTTCCGGGTTTACCCGATTTTAGGCAGACTGAGCGTTATGATGGGGGTCGTTCATTGTTTCCCATGGGCGGCCCCGAGCGACCGGATGCATTAGGGATGCTTTCGCTCAGGAACGACCCGTCACCCATCATGCGTATTATTGGGGTGGTTGTACAGACTGTGTTTATTGTATTTATTGTATTTTCTCTGGTGTTCTGTGCATATATGGTCATCCGTGCATTTTTGAAATGGAGCAGTACACGAGCAGTATTTTATGAACAAACCGCAAAAGACATGGACTCGGCAGACGAAAAGGAATTTATCTTGCCTTTCAAAAAAAGAGACACATCGCAACCCACAAACGAAATCCGCCGCCGCTTTAGAGCCGCCATAAAACGTCACATGAAAAACGGCGTGCCGATTGAAAAATCTGACACGCCGTCTGATATGCAGTTGAGAATCGCAGAGGATATAGGGGTAGGCGAGTATGAGAAGGCAAGGTATGGGAACCTTACATAACTACAGGTGCGGCGATACCCAGCAGACCCAGTCCTGTTTTTAGTACCTGACGCACAGCGGCTGTGAGTGCAAGCCTTGCGCGGCGCAGGGGTTCTTCTTCTGCCAAGATTTGATGCTTATGGTAGAAGGCGTTATAGGCTTGTGCCAGTGCGATTAGGTGGCGAGCGATG
>WRGY01000101.1 GCA_009786925.1 Defluviitaleaceae bacterium
GAGAGTGTTCCATGCTTCCCATATGATAAAGGTGACTTCCCCCGCCGATACGGGTATGGAGTTGATGGTTGCTACAGTTACGTTTTCGCGTACCATGCGAGCTGTGTTTTCAATATCAACGTCTGATGTTTGCGGTGGTGTTTCTGTGGTCTGCGGTGTGGTAAACTCGGCAGTGCCAAAGTCGTCCTCGTTGCCGTTGTTACATGCGGTAAACGCAGCCAGTATGATTGCGATTAATAAGAATTTCATTTTTGTTAGCTCCTTTTCATTTACATAAGCCTGTTGTTGTATTTTTTTTCGTGAGAAATCGTTGTACTGTTTTCGTGACCCGGGTATACGGTTACATCATCGGGAAGAATAAAGAGTTTTTCGCGGATGCTGGTGATGAGGGTATCTGTGTCACCTGTGGGCATGTCTGTACGCCCTATAGTACCGCGGAAAAGTGTGTCGCCCGTAAAGATGACAGCGCGTTCGCTGTCATAGTAACAAACACCACCCGCTGTATGCCCGGGGGTATGAATCACCTGCAACTCTACCGATGCAAAGGTGAAAACCTCTCCGTCAGCCAAATACTTATCCGCTACGACAGAAATATCAAGCCCGCGTAACACGGCTCGATTGTATTCGCTGTTAGCCAAAAGCTCAGCCTCTGCTCCATGTGCGTATACAGGCGCACCCGTAAGTTTGCGTAGTTTATCCACGCAAAAGACATGGTCAAAATGACCATGTGTCAATAAAATTGCTTTTATGTTTATTCCGTTTACTTCCAGTGTGCGGCGTATGGTATCATAACTGTCACTCGCGTCTATGAGTACGCCTTCTTTTGATACATTATCATAATAGATGTAGACGTTTTGACCATATGGATTGTCATTTATTGTTATTAGCTCCATTAGTTTCCTCCATTCAGCACGCCCCAGCAGATACTATATTTTTGTAGTGATTATGTCAAGCACGGAGTTTTGTGAGCCTTTAAATATATGGGTCGGAGCGGTTCAGACCAAAACATCTAAACTTGCATTTATCCTCGAAAAATGTTAAAACCTACTTTGATATGTTTAACCAACTACGTAATAATTTAATAATGGCACCTATGGCGGGAGTGACCGACCGATATTTCCGTTCTATTGTATGGGAACATGGTGCGGGGCTTACGGTTTCTGAGATGGTATCGGCTAAGAGTATCGTCTATCAGAGCAAAAACACCGTAAAGCTATTAGGGAATGACAAGCACATCCACCCATGGTCGGTGCAGTTTTTTGGCAGAGAGCCGCAGATTTTGGCGGAGGCGATAAAGAAGCTTGATGAATTTGAATATGACATCGTAGATATAAATATGGGTTGTCCCATGCCAAAAATCGTAAACAATGGTGAAGGTGCGGCTTTGATGAAAGACCCGCCTCTTGCAGGCCGACTGATAGAAGCGGCAGTAAAAGCCTCACCGCGCCCCGTTACAGTGAAAATCCGCAAGGGTTTTACAACCGCGACGACAAATGCCGTAGAAATGGCAAAGGTTGCGCAGGAAAGTGGCGCGTCGGCCATCGCTATACATGGGCGCACCCGAGACCAGTACTACACAGGGCTTGCCGACTGGGAAGCCATCACTGCCGTAAAAAATGCCGTCGCAATCCCCGTAATCGGTAACGGCGACATATATAAACCCGAAGAAGCAGTTTTTAGGTTAAAGACGAGCGGCTGTGACGGCATAATGATTGCACGCGGCGCGTTGGGAAATCCGTGGATTTTTTCGCGGACGTTAGGGCTTTTGGAAACAGGAATGTTGCCGCCTCCGCCTTCTGCCGATGAGATAATACGTACAGCAACACGGCATCTTAGTTCTGCCGAAAATATTTTTGAAATGCGCAAACATCTATGCTGGTACACAAAAGGAATGCATGACTCGGCAGAGATGCGCCGCAAAATCAACCAAGCAACATCCAAGAGTGAAATGGAAGAAATACTTAATAAAGGAGCTTTAAAATGAAAAACAAAAAAGGATTTGCAATTTTTTCTGTCTGCGCACTTGTTCTCGCGGCATTTGTTTGGCTGTATTTACCCGCACAGGCGGCACAGCCAGGCGATGCAAACGACCCGCTGGTGACTCGGCGTTTTGTTGAGGACAGGATTTCACAGCTCTCCGAAGAAATCGCTCTGTTACGCACGGCTATCGGCCTTGGTGCGACTGCACAAACACCTAGTGCAAGTGTAAACATAAACTCGGGCGATGTGGATGCGATTATTGCAGAAATCATGCATTACTTCGAAAGCGTATACGGTGAGCGTCTTAATCGCGCATTGCAAAACGTACCCGGGCCGGGATATGAGCCGCGTGAGCCGGAGGTTGTTCCGTTTATTGTACTCAACCCACAGGCGGGACAAGTAATTACATTCCACCAAGGCGCGGAGTTTATCCTGCGCGGCGGACAAGGTACAGCCGTGACAGGCATAGACGGAATCCTCGATGTTACAGCAGGTGTAGATGTCACGAACGGTACAGAAATAGCACATAACCACCTCATGATGATACCTCGTACAGACGGACGCGGTATACATTTCCACAGAGAATCATGGATAATGGTGCGCGGTGGCTACACCTTCCTAAACTAGGGTAGCGACATGGCACTAGAATCCAATGGCATAGAAAACAAACTATTGCTTTTATATCTCATCAACACAATGGAATTGCCGATGACACGCTCGGAGGTCACGGATTTTGTAATCCAAAATGAGTTGATGAATCACTTTACTCTGGGCGAAAATCTTTCAGACATGGTAGAGCGCGGTTTTTTGGAGGCTACATTCGAAAACACTCTTGACGAAAATACCACCCGATATGTAGTCACTGACGAAGGACTAACAAACTTGGAGTTGCTCGAAGGCCAAATCCCTCGCTATATCCGCAACATAATCACGCAGTATATAGTAGATAATCGTGGCAAAATTAAAAAAGGCTACGAAAAAACCGCTCACTACTTTCCCGCAGAAAATGGCGAATATATCGTAAAATGCGGCATCTACGATGATAAGCGCGACAGTATGTTGATGGAACTGAGTTTCCCCGTATTCACTCGAGAACAAGCCAAACAAATGCAACAAAACTGGCACGCAAACTATACCGCCCTCTATGAAAAAATCCTATCAGCTTTGACGGAGACCATTTAATGTGGTATAACTATTGTCGCGTAAGCGTGACCTCGCAACGAAGTGAGAAAATGTAGACGAGCTTTGCTCGGCGGAATGGCAGGGTCATGGGGACAGCGTCCCTATTTTAAACAGAAAGGATGGTGAGGTAATGAAAGCGGCTATCCATCCGAAATATTTTCAGGCAAAAGTACGATGCAACTGCGGCAATGAGTTCGTAACGGGCTCTACAAAAGAAGAAATTCGCGTCGAAGTATGTTCAAAATGCCATCCTTTTTACACGGGCAGTCAAAAACTGCTACTTGAAGCAGGCGGGCGCGTAGAGAAGTTCAAAAAGAAATACAAACGCGACTAATTTGTCGTTTACAGCACCCCTTTTTCGGAGATAATCCGAAAAAGGGGTGTTTTTTTATGTCATATCGTCGAATAATCTTTAAGGTATTGGTAATACTAGCTTTGATTGTCATGGCGGTGGCTGTTGGTTTGTATTTTTACACACCAATGGGTAGCGAGCCTGAGTTTGGAGGTCTCTTTGTTTGAATATATATATAAAACCCAAGAAAAAAGCTGATTTGCGCAACAAAAATGTCATTCTAATCAGTGACGTGGCAGACATTGTTGCAAAGGGAGACGAGGCTAAAAAAATCGAGAAAATGAAGCTCAAAAGCCTTGATAAAAAAGAAGAAATGGCAAACTATCTCGTTTCTGTTACAGATATTATCAAAAAAATAAATGCTGCATATCCAAATGCTACGATTAACAATGTAGGAGAAATGGACACATGGGTGCATTGCATCCATCGCGAAAAACAAGAAAAGCCTGTATTTTTGTGGCTTAGGGTAGCCATTATCTCTCTCGTTTTGTTTATAGGTGCGGCTACGGCGATTATGAGTTTTCATACAGATGGGCAAATCCCAAAGATTTTTGAACGATTTTATCTTATGTTTTATGGTGTAGAAAAAACCAATCCTGCGATTATCACAATTCCATATTCTATAGGACTTGCGGCAGGCATTATCCTTTTCTACAATCACTTCTTCGGCAAAAAAATCACTGACGACCCCACTCCTATCGAAGTCGAAATCGAAACATATGAGAGCGATGTCACAAAAGCCATGATTGAACTGATGGACAACCGCAATGATAGCTAATATTTTGTCGATTTTGATTGGATTTGGGTCGGGCATGGTAATTTCCGGCGCGGTTTTTGCCTTCATCACAGTGGTGGGTGTGGTGCCGCGCTTTGCACAAAAGACACAGACACAGGCATATGTAAGGTCTTACGAAACAGCGATTACCTTAGGTGGAATTTTTGGTACAGTTGCGGGTTTTGCAAGATTGAGTATCCCACTCGGTGGGGTTGTTTTGGCTTTTCTTAGCCTTTGTATCGGCATTTTTTATGGCTCGCTGGCTATGTCGCTTGCAGAGGTTTTGGATGTGATTCCAATAATGACAAGGCGCGGACGTGTTTTCCGTGGTATTTTCTTTTTTGTTATTGCAATAGCTTTAGGCAAGTTAGTAGGCTCGCTGTTGTATTTTCTCGTTTCGGGATTTTATGACGCGGCAAGCATGTAAAGGAGTGTTGGGAATGAAAGAGCAAATGTATGAAGAAATGGTAAATGCGGGTAAACCAAAAAGTGCAGTTTTGCAAAACTGCGCCAGGGCTTTTCTTGTAGGTGGGATAATCTGTGCTGTAGCCCAGATTTTGTACAATCTGCTGATGTCGGCAGGATTCACTCGTGATGATACGGGGCTTTTGGTAGCGGCTATTTTGACCGTGACGACGATTTTACTCACGGCATTGCGCATCTATGACAGGGTCGGGAAATTTGGCGGAGCAGGGTCATTTGTGCCGATTACGGGCTTTGCAAACGCAATAGCCGCACCCGCTATTGAGCACAAAAAAGAAGGTTTGGTGCTTGGGGTTGGTGCCAAGATGTTTTTGATTGCAGGGCCTGTTATCGTTTATGGGACTTTGGCCTCAGTGATTGTCGGGATTATTTATTATTTTGTGAGGTGACAGAAGTGACAAAACATTTTGGCAATGCAAGTGTGCGTTTTACTAATCCGCCTTCTATCATAAGTACGGCGGCGATTGTTGGCCCAAAGGAAGGCGAGGGGCCGCTGGCCAAGTATTTTGATAAAATTTCAGCTGATACTCTCTTTAACAAGGATACATGGGAACAAGCCGAAAGCGAACTCATGCGCCAAACGATAGAGCTTGCCATACAAAAAGCGGGACTGACAACCAAGGATATAAACTACATCTTTGCAGGTGACTTGCTTAACCAAAACAGTGGCTCTGTGTATGGAGCGCGTTCTCTCGGGCGGCCGTTTTTTGGACTTTTTGGAGCTTGCTCTGCTATCGGGATGGCAATGGCTCTTGGAGCGATGCTAATCGACGGTGGCTTTGCCGACAATGTAGTAGCAAATGCCTCCAGCCATTTTTGCGGTGCAGAAAAAACCTTTCGCTTTCCGCTGGAACTGGGGACACAACGTTCGCCCACCGCCTCTTGGACAGTGACGGGTGACGGCGCAGTGCTTCTTTCTTCTAAAGGAGAAGGTCCTTTTGTCACCGCCGCAACAACGGGTGCAATCGTAGACTTGGACCAAAAAGACGTTAACCACATGGGCGCGGCAATGGCTCCCGCCGCCGCCGAAGTTATAAAAGCGCATTTTGATGACCTTGGCTTGCCTCATGACTACTACGATGTTATCGCCACAGGCGACCTTGGTATATACGGAAAAAAACTTACAGAACAACTCTTGCAAGACAGTGGTTTTAATTTTTGCGACCGTCTTACCGACTGCGGCATTCTGATTTTTGATAAAGAAAGACAAGATACCCACGCAGGTGGCAGCGGCTGTGGATGCAGTGCCTCAGTCTTTGCAGGATATTTCATGAAAAAACTCCACTCCGGAGAAATAAACAAAATGTTGCTTGTGCCTACAGGCGCGTTGCACAGCGTAGTCACCATCCAGCAAGGCGAAACAATCCCTGGGATTGCACATGCGGTAGCTATAGAAAGGAATATGTAATATGGATATATTTTGGGCATTTGTAGTTGGGGGGCTAATATGTGTGGCGGGTCAGTTGCTAGTCGATTTGACCAAACTCACATCAGCCAGAATCCTTGTATTTTTTGTCGTTTTAGGCTGTATCCTTGGAGGTATCGGAGTTTATGATAGGTTGGTGGATTTTGCAGGTGCAGGTGCAACAGTACCGCTCCCGGGCTTTGGAAATCTGCTGGCAAGAGGCGTAAAGCGCGCAGTAGATGAGCGTGGACTCATAGGCGTACTCACAGGTGGTTTTACCGCCATGGCAGGCGGCGTTACTGTCGCTGTAGTTTTTGGATACTTGGCGGCCTTGGTAAGTTCGCCTGGGATGAAGGATTGATGCTACTCCTCTTCAATCTATTTGTAAAGCATCACCCATTGGATTATAATTTATATGGTGATTGCTTTGTACACAATAAATAATACCCAAGGTCGTGCAAAACAGGCTACATTTGTTACCCCGCATGGCATAATTCAGACCCCCGTTTTTATGAATGTCGCTACTCTGGCGGCTATAAAGGGTGCGTTGTCAGCCGCAGACCTGCGCGACGTAGGTTGTCAGGTCGCGCTTTGCAACACATATCACTTGCATCTGCGCCCGGGCGAAGATGTGGTGCGTGATATGGGTGGCTTGCAAAAATTCATGGGATGGGATGGACCCATACTTACAGATAGTGGCGGATTTCAGGTGTTTTCGCTGGGTGCGTTGCGAAAAATAAAAGAAGAAGGCGTTTATTTTAATTCCCATATAGATGGGAAAAAAATATTTATGGGGCCGGAAGAAAGTATGGCAATACAGGCTGCACTGGGTACGACTATTGCCATGGCATTTGACGAATGCGCACCATATCCTGCCACACGCGAGTATATGCGTGACTCTGTGGCGCGTACCACACGTTGGTTGCATCGAAGCAAGGCGGCATTGCCGTCCGACAAGCATTTGCTCTTTGGAATCAACCAAGGCGGTATATACGCCGACATGCGTATAGAACATGCAAAAGAAATAGCACAAATAGAGCTTGATGGCTACGCATTGGGCGGCTTGGCTGTGGGAGAACCCGCCGAAGATATGTATCACATATTAGAAGAAACAATTCCCCATCTTCCCATAGACAAGCCTACATACCTTATGGGCGTAGGCACGCCGCAAAACCTGCTCGAAGCCATAGAGCGAGGTGTAGACTTTTTTGATTGCGTCATGCCTGCGCGCAACGGTCGACACGGACATATTTTTACAAGCCGCGGCAGACTAAATATGTTTAATGCGACACACGAACGAGATGATAGCCCTCTCGACTCGGATTGTAGCTGCGAAACCTGCCGCAGTTTTAGCCGTTCATATATCCGCCACCTTTTTAAAGCAAAAGAAATGCTCGCCATGCGTCTTGCAGTCATCCACAATTTGCATTTCTATAACGATTTAATGCAAAAAACCCGCGATGCAATCACCGCGGGTACTTTTGATGTATTCAAAAAATCTCAATTGCAAAACTGGGAAAAGTGAGTTATCTCTGCACTCTTGCCCCCGCGCCCTTCATCAATGCTTCCACTTCTTTTTGGATAGCCATTGTTGTGTCGCCCGCAGTGGTCATCGCCAACGCGCCATGGCATATACCGTAGTTTAGAGCGGTTTGATAGTCCTTGCCATGCATGAGGCCGTAGATGAGACCCGAGGCAAAGCTGTCGCCGCCGCCTACTCGGTCGAGGATTTCTAAGTCTTTTAGCTCCATGCCATGGTAGATTTTGCCCTCTGCATAGCACATGGCAGACCAGTCATTTATGGTGGCTGTACGTACTTCGCGTAGGGTCGTGCCTATTACTTTGAAGTTTGGATAGGCGGCAGAAGCGGCGTTTATCATAGCCTTGTAGCCGTCAAGGTTTAGCTCGGACAGGTTTTCGGTGTTGCCTGTGACTTCGAGGCCAAGGCAGGCGGTAAAGTCCTCTTCGTTACCTATCATTACGTCAATATATTTTGCGATTTCTTTGTTTACTTCTTGAGCCTTAGTTTTGCCGCCGATGTCTTTCCAGAGGGAAGGGCGGTAGTTTAGGTCATATGAAACGATGGTGCCGTGTTTTTTTGCGATTTTTGCGGCTTCGAGGGCTACCTGTGCGGTTGTTTCTGATAATGCAGCAAATATACCACCTGTATGAAACCAGCGTGCGCCGCATGTGCCAAAGATGTATTCCCAGTCTATGTCGCCGGGTTTTAGATGGGAAACAGCGGTGTTTGCACGGTCAGATATGCCCACCGCGCCACGTACACCATAGCCACGCTCGGTAAAGTTAATCCCATTGCGTGCATTGCGGCCTATGCCGTCGTATGGTTCCCATTTAATAAAGCGAGTATCTACGCCACCTTGCAGTATAAAATCTTCTACAAGATAGCCGATGTCATTATCAGCCAAAGCGGTAACGATTGCTGTGTTGAGCTTAAAACATCTGCGCAGACCACGAGCTACGTTATATTCTCCGCCACCTTCCCATGCACGAAAAGTACGAGTTGTACGGATACGGCCTTCGCCCGGGTCGAGACGGAGCATTACCTCACCCAGTGAGACCTGGTCGTACATACATTGCTCTTTTGGTTTTACGGTTAGCATTTAAAATTACCTCCCAGTATCTTTTTTGTTGTTTGTTCCATTATAGCCTCTGTGTCGTTATCTTCAATATCTAATCCCTCAGCGCGGAAGGATTGGAACTCAGGTATGTTAAAGAATTTACACAGACCACGAAAATACTCAGTGCCATGGTCATTTTCTCCGATATAGCCACCTGCGGTTGTGATATATGTGAGTCGCTTTGCGCGGCAAAGGCCAACAGTGCCTGTAGGCGTAGCCTTAAATGTAACATTGCGTACGCAGATATGCTCGATATAGCATTTTAATGCAGCAGGAAAAGACAAATCCCAGTATGGCGCACCGATGAGGATTTCTTCTGCGGCGGCAAATTTTTGTGCATCTTGCAGTAGAGAAAGATTTCCGCTATCGATGATTCTGTCGCGTTCTATGATGGCCTCGGCAGTGTAATAACTCGGCGAGGCCTTGGATAGGTCGATTACTGTATTCTCGCGACCATTCAAAAAATCAAGGCATAGTTTATATGTCCTGGAGATTTCTGCACCGCGCATACATGCATTGATAAAGAGTATCAATATTATGCTCCCTTCTTGTACGGAATCCCTACAGCCTTTGGTGCTACGGATTTTCCGACAAACAGTACAAGTATGATAATCGTAAGAATATAAGGCATAATAGTAATCACCTGTAACGGCACGGGCAAATCATATCCACGTAAGCGTATCGCCAACGCCTGAAAGAATCCAAAAATCAGACACGCACCGAGCAATCCATGGGGCGACCATTTGCCAAAAATGACAGCGGCAAGCGCGATAAAGCCCGCTCCCGCAATGACATTTGGTGCAAAAATGCTAACGATAGAAAGCGTAAAGGCCGCTCCGCCAAACCCTGCTAACACACCTGATGCCAACACACAAAAAAACCGCGTAGCGTTTACATTGACACCCAAGGTATCGGCGGCGGCGGGGTGTTCGCCTATTGCGATGATACGCAGCCCCCATTTTGTTTTATACAAGAAAATGTACATAGCAATGACGAGTATAATAGCAATCACAAACATAAAACTAAAATTGAATACGCTGTCTGCAAGTGAAGGGAATACATTTGCAAGGCGTGGAAAGCGAGCTTGTACAGGGTCAGAACGTACTGCTCCAAAAAAGATCCGACTAAAAAATATGGCAAGCCCAGGCCCTACAAAGTTTAATGCTACACCGGAAATCGTTTGGTCTGCCTTAAATGCGACGGTAGAAACAGCATGTAAAAGTGCAAGCAAAGACCCTGCTACTCCTGCCGCAAAAAAGCCGAGCCAAACATTGCCTGTGGCAAAGGCCACCGCCGCCGCGGCAAAAGCACCGATTGTCATAATCCCCTCAAGTGCAAGGTTAACCACACCGCTTTTTTCAGAGATAACGCCACCCAGCCCGGCCAAAATCAGCGGTGTGGCATACATGAGCATATTGCTGATTAATAATAAATTATCTGTCATTTGCCGACCCTCCGCTCCAATCTGTCCGCGACCAAAATGCACACAGCACGCAAGGCCACAAAAAACACAATTAGCCCAACCATAATATCAATGATTTCTGTAGCAACGCCGTGTCGGCTCTGGATATAGCCACTACCGTATGTCATACCACCAAAGAGTAGCGCAGAAAATATATTAGGAACCACAGCGGCATTGGCTAACAAGGCTACAGGGATTCCGTTAAACCCGAAGTTTTGGAAACCGCCGAGCATAGAAATAGTGTTTGGAGAAATGCCCGTGATATGCACCGCACCCGCCAGCCCTGCCAGAGACCCCGCAAAAAACATAGATAAGACCATATGTTTTTTTACATTTATGCCCGCAAACTCGGCAGCATCACGATTAGAGCCCACGGCTTTAAGCGCGAAGCCGAGGGATGTTTTGTCCAGCACAAATTTAACGACAATCACTGCCGCTATGGCAACAAAAATGCCAAAATTAAAATCAGTGCGTAGTATAACTTCTGTTAAAAATTCTGATTCTCGCAGACGCGCTATCCCCTCCGGTGTCCGCTTCATCTCATGGGCGATGATGATATTCGCACTGTCTTGGATTGTATGAGCGACCGTAGGCAACCGCTGAAAGCGTTCTACCCCGATATATAGGTTTAGTAGATTGAGTGCGACCCAGTTGAGCATAATGGAACTCAAAACCTCGTGGATATTAAACCGAGCTTTCAAAAATCCAACAAGCGCGCCATACGCACCTGAAGCGACCATCGCCCCAAGCATAACAACGATGGGATGAATCACAGGCGGCAGATTGAGAAAAAAGCCCAAAAAAACAGCCGCAATCGTACCGACAATAAACTGACCCTCGACACCGATATTAAAAAGTCCCGTCTTGTAAGCAAAAGTAACGCTAAGTCCTGTCAAAATCAGCGACGTACTCATTATAACCGTGTTAACAATAAAACGAGGCCGCCCGAGCGCGCCATATACCAGTCCACCATATACCTGAATAGGGTTATGACCTGCCGCCGCCAAAATAAAGCCACCCACGATAATAGCCGCAAGTATGGCAAACAGACTACCCATGATGGGCTTTCGTAATAATCTAATCATACACTTGCCCCGGCCATCAAAAGTCCGAGCCTGTTTTCGTCAACGTTTATGTTTTCCAACTCCTCGACAATTTTGCCTTCGTAAATTACACCGATTGTGTCGGAAAGAGCCAAGATTTCGTCCAAGTCCAACGAAATCAGCAAAATCGCCTTTCCCTTGTCGCGTTCCGCTACCAATGCCTTGTGTATAAACTCAATTGCACCAATATCCACGCCGCGTGTGGGCTGTACCGCAATAAGCAAGTCAGGGTCGTTAAACACCTCGCGTGCTATGATGAATTTCTGCTGGTTGCCACCCGACAGCGATTTTATCGGTTGTTTTTCACAGCCCCGCGGCCGCACATCAAATGCCTCAATAAGCTCACTTGCGTATGCATTGATTTTTTCGAATTGCAAGATGCCGCGCTCCGAAAACTCTCCCTGCCGCCCGATGATTGCATTATTTTCTACAGAAAAATCTAATATCAGCCCGCGCCTATGCCTATCCTCATGTATTGTGCTTACTTTATTTTTTATTACATTGGCGGGGCTTGTATTTTGTATTTCTTTACCATTCATTTTAATACTGCCGCTTTTTACTTTTAGCAGGGATGTGATTGCTTCTACGAGTTCTTTTTGGCCATTGCCGTCTACCCCTGCTATGCCATATATTTCGCCTTTACGGAGTTGTAGATTCAAACTGTTTAGCTTTACGACAGAGTTTTCGTCCTCTGCAAAGAGATTTTTTATTTCCAATGCGACCTCATGCGGAGAAGGTGGTTGCTTTTCTACATTAAGTATTACCTCACGGCCTACCATCATGCTTGCTAGTTGCTTTTCTGATACATCTGCTACATTTACTGAGCCGATATAGTTGCCCCTGCGGATTACAGTACATATTTCTGCCACTTGTTTGATTTCTTTTAGTTTATGTGTTATGAGAATAATGCTCTTTCCCGCGTTTGCGAGATTACGCAAAATACTCATCAGCTCGGTTATTTCTTGCGGAGTGAGCACGGCGGTCGGCTCATCAAAGATGAGAATATCCGCACCTCGATACAGTACCTTTAGGATTTCTACACGTTGTTGCATCCCTACGGAGATTTCGTCTGTTTTTTTGTCAGGTTCAATGAAGAGACCGTATTTTTCTGATATTTCTAAAATCTCGGCATTTATTTTTTTCTTATCAAAAAAGCCCAAGCGGGTTTTTTCTGCTCCCAAAATGATGTTTTGGGCTACGGTCAGCTTGCCTACCAGCATAAAATGCTGATGTACCATGCCGATGCCGTGTGCAATAGAATGCGCCGGGCTTTTTATATTTACTTTTTGTTCATTGATAAAAATTTCTCCGCTGTCAGCAGGAAAGAGGCCGTACAAAATATTCATCAAAGTAGACTTGCCGGCACCGTTTTCTCCCAAAAGAGCAACGATGCCGGCTTTTTGTACTTCCAAATCTACATTGTTTAGGGCGCGAAAGTCACCAAAGTTTTTCGTAATGCCCTTCATGCGGACGGCAGTCATGATTTTAGGATAATCCTAAAACAAATGCCAAAAATTCGTCATGGCTTGCGGGTACATTAAGGTCGCCGCTTGCAATCCTTGCTCCAATGGCTTTTGTATCGCTGTGAATGCCGCGGTCTACCAAATTGGCTGTAGAGCCTGTAAACTCGGTGATTCCGACTGCATTCTGTGCAATACCGTAGACGAGGTTTTGCCCGCCTACAGCTTCTCCGCGAGAAAGACGCAGGGAAACGTCGTATATGGCCTCGCCGACATGCTTTAGTGTAGAGGTAATCATGTTATTAGGTGCGAGGTGAGACTGGTCGAGGTCTACGCCGATGATATAAATATCATATTCAATTGCCGCATCAATCGCGCCCTGCCCTGCACCGCCTGCCGCGGCATACAGCACATCCGCTCCGCGTACACGCATAGAAGAAGCAATACCACGCGCAATTGTTACACTCTCAAAGTCACCGATATATTCCACAAAAGTTTCAACTTCTAATCCATGCACATGGTTTGCATAAGCAACACCCGCACGCCATCCTGCCTCAAAGCGATGAATAACGGGAATCTCCATGCCGCCAATAAATCCGATAATGCCTGTTTCAGACTGACGAGCCGCGAGATAACCTGCCATAAATGTAGCCTCGTTGTCGCGGAAATCTACAGCCACTACGTTTGGCAAAATATCATCGCCAAAATAAAAGTCAATGATGCCGTAGGTTTGGTCAGGATTAATCGTTGCGTGTCCCACTACAGGGTCTGCACCGAGGAAGCCGATTACCCAGATAATATCTTTGTCTTGGTCATAAAATCTGTCCATGTTGGGAGCCATATGCCCGGGGGTTGCGGACTCAAGGTATCCGATGTTTGCGCCGATGTCTGCTTGCAGACGCAAAAGCCCATCCCATGAGGATTGGTTAAAGCTTTGGTCGTTTACACCGCTGGCATCTGTCACCATTCCTGCGGAAAACCCGCCTTCTGTGCCGGCATCTGCGCCGCCACCGTTGTCGTCACCGGCACACGCGCTTACAAACGCAATTGTAAAAATCATGAGTGTTGCTAAAAACATTTTTTTCATTACTTCCACCTTTTCTTTCTTTTATATTATATTAATTTGGCACATCTTCATCGCATTTAATGCTTCTCTGTGGCTTTGTTGGGTCACGCCTGCACAACATTTTTCGTTGACGTTTATTTCTACATAAGGCATAAAGTTTTTTAGCATTATGGCATTAGAAATCACACAAATATCGGTACAGAGGCCCAGTATTTCTATTTCGGCAGGATTTTTTTCCACCAAGAACTCAACCATCTCGACACTGCCAAACACGGATTTTTCAAAAATTTTCATATCCGCTTTGCACGCATTTAGGATGTCTTCATTGATTTCCCAACCATCTGTGCCTTTTATGCAGTGAGCGACGGGAAGTTTTTTGCCCTCAGGTGTGGAGAGATAGTCGTCCCCATGGGTATCCTGTGTAAAAATCACCATAGAGTCCTGAAAATCCCGCAAACGTTGTACCACATGCGGCACAATCTCTACTGCTTCGGCAGTACCGAGCGCGCCATCTATAAAATCATGTTGCATGTCTACTACAACGAGTATTTTCATGCTTTAACTCATGCCTCTCTCCAGCAAAATCCAAAAGGATTATAACCAGAGGGCAAAAATATGTCAAATTGATTACAAAGGTTGTCAAATGTATGTTGAAATGGAAGTGTTATTTATATATCCTAAAGCAACGAAAGGATTTGATAAAATGAAAAATGCAATATGTAATATCTCGTTTAAACTAAAAAAGGGAGTATCCGTACCTGATTTTCTCCTCGCGGCAGAAAAGCTAAATGCCGAGCATGTGTCAAAGCAAAAAGGCTACATCTCATGGCAGCAACTTAATGACGGCGACACATGGGTAGACCTTTTGACATTCGAAACTATGGAGGATATAAAGAAATTTGAAGAAAGCTCTGCCGACCCCTGCGAGGCAGCAAAGCTTTTCTATTCTTTCATTAACATGCCGAGTTGTAAGGTGAGGTATTATTCTGTCGAAAGAAGCTATTCGTTTTTGTAATAAACCTCCTGATGGTGCTTTAGCAGTCCCACCACATCCAGCTCATATGGGCAGTTGTCTATACAATGATTGCAACCTGTACAGTCATCTATGCGGCGCATGTTCTCCCGCCACTCGTCCTCGTAAAACTTTGCGGTCGGCATACGGCGTTGCAAAAATTCCATTCTTGCCGCCATGGGGATTGGAATTTTTGCGGGGCATGGGAGGCAATATCCGCAAGCCCTGCAAAAGCTCGCAGAAAACTCTTTCTTGTCGGCTTCTATTTCTTTTTGCAAAGCATCATCCAGTGAAGGTGGGTTTTTTTCGTAACCCAGGATTTCTTCGAGTTCGGACATCTTTTGTATTCCCCATATCGGCACGACTTCCGGGTATTGGCGCAGGAAGGCGAAGGCCGCTTTTGCGTTAGAGAGTATGCCTCCGCACAGAGCTTTCATGCCAAGGATTCCTACATTATGCTTGCGACACAGAGCCACGATGTCCATCTCTTGATTAGAAGAGATATACGAGAACGGAAATTGCAACACAGAATACAGGCCTGACTCTACGGCCTCTATTGCGTTATGTGTTTTATGCGCACTGATACCTATGTGACGCACTTTGCCTTCGGCCTGCAATTTAAGCAAAGTATCATATAGCCCATCCTCACCACCCGGGCGCGGTACAAAGCTCGGATTGTGGAATTGGAAAACATCGAGATAATCTGTACGCAATTTTTGCAGACTGTTTTCAATGTTTTTTACAAGGTCGTCAGGGGTGGTAGCCTGAGATTTTGTACATATGATGACATCCTTGCGGATGTCATGAAAAGCAGTGCCGAGCCTGTCCTCACTGGTCGTGTATCCTGTGGCTGTGTCAAAGATGTTTACGCCGTTTTCTACCGCATGACGCAAAAGTCGAGTGCTTTCTTCATACGGAATCCGCTGTATGGGGATACAGCCAAACCCGGTGCGTCCCGCCGACAGCTCTGTCTTGCCAAATACAATCCGCTCCATCACACCAACGCTCCTATTCTCCAAACATTTCTGCGACAACATGCAAGTCTTTACATACTACAAATGCTTTTGCGCGAATTTCTTCCGTCAAAGGGGCTATGTCCGGGACTGCGATTACTCTTATATCTGCGGCGGTCGCACCCAGTATACCTGCTTCTGTATCCTCAATTATGATGCAGTCGGCAGGTGCAGTGCCGCAGTCCGCCGCCGCTTTTAGGAATATATCAGGCGAAGGTTTTCCGTTTTCTACCTCATCGCCGCCTATTATTACGTCAAAGCGATGAGCAATTTTTGCATTGTTTAATTTCCATAATGCCGCTTGTTTGCCTGTGGAGGTGGCTACAGCTTTTTTTATGCCCATCGTCTCCAGCTTGTCTAAGAGTTCATAAATACCTGTTTTTATGGGTACATTATTTTCTTTGTAGTAGGACATTACATAGTCCTTGTGGATTTCGAAAGCTTTGTCCAGGTCAAAGTTTTCGCCATAGTTTGCCCGCAGTATTTCGCGACAGCGCACTATACTTTTGCCCATCAGAGACTCGGCCACATCTATTTTTATTTCTACACCAAGCTCTGTACCCGCGTGCATCATCGCCTTGAGCGAGATAGGCTCTGTATCCAACATCGTACCGTCCATGTCGAAGATTACTAACTTTGGTAGTTTGAAATTTTTCATTTATTATTCCTCCTTGGATTGACTAAAAACAATTATACCTCATCTGTTTGAGATATGGCGAATTAATTTTGGTTAAGATTGAAACATTTTTATTCATGGTTTAATATAAAAGTAGCAATACAAAGGAGTGTTGAATGATGCAAAAAATTTTTATTTTGATAGCGGTAGTTTTTGTACTTACGGCCTGTGGCAGGGATACTGTGCCACAGGAATATGAGCAGGTTATCCCTGCTACTCCGACACCCGCGCCTACACCTGCTGTGCCTACACCTGCGCCGATTGTATCGGAGGGATACCGTCATCTTGTTTTTGAGGATGGAATACGGCAGTTTGCTATGGGTTTGATTGTGCCTAATCACTTAGACCCCGAACGGTCGTGGGAGAGGAGTCGAGGGCATCAGGGCGGGCAGATATTAGTATTTGAGGGCTGGGACGAAACAGTGGACAATGCGTGGAGACGCTATCTTTTTGAGATGTCCGAAGGTACGGGGTATTTGGATAGCTGGACACGCTTTGACGGTTATGAATTTTGGACGGGAGCTATCCCGCGTTTGTCATGGGTACAGCCGGACGCACCGACCGATGTTTTTGTGACACAACACGGCCTTACCGTAGTACGATATGAACACGTTTCGTATGAGTGGGAAGGGTGGGACATATCCGCAGAAGAAATTCGAAATTGGGACTGGGATGACTCAAGCCCACCTCGCCGCTATGCTGACTATGTCACGGCAGTTTATTTTTTTAGACAAGATGGTAGCGATGTGCGCGAAGGAAATGCGCAAGTTTTCTTCTATGTGATTGCCTTTGCCCACGAGGGCAGCTTTGCAGAGCTGGATATGGCGGTGCGTGGTGTCTTGGACAGCCTGTATTTTTATGATGTGCCGCCGATTTCATTGACAACTTCCGAGGAGGCTATGGCTCTCGGCATTGATGGGACTAATTTCCCTCGGATAAATGGCTCTACTTCCACTATCCCATTGGTGCAACAAATATTTATGAGTATGTTTGAGCATACATCTAACCGTGCGCGTGATGACAGACATATAGGTATGTGGGACTGGTCTCCGTATTGGATACAAGGTGCGGCGCGCACAATACCTTCTTATGAACTGCTCATCGGCAACTATGTAGATATGATTCTCGTGCCGGAGCCTTCGGTAGCGGCATTACAACTGGCAGAAGATGCGGGTGTTGCGCTGGAGTTTACACCTATTGCAGTAGAAGCATTAGTTTTTTTAACTTCTGCCGAAAACCCAGTCTCTGATATTACGCATGAGCAACTTATGGCGATTTATTCCGACAGGAGCATTACAAACTGGACACAACTAGGTGGCCTTGACGGTGCGATTGTGCCGCTCAATCGCAACCTGCATTCCGGGTCGCAGACATTGATGGATAATCTAATCCTAAGGCAGGAAGAAATGCATGAGTCGTTGTATCCATACCAAATCGGCGGGATGGAGGATATGTTGACCGCAATAAACTACGCTTGGGTATTGCATGATGCACCGCCAAATACATTTACCATAGGCTACACAGTCTATTATTTTTTGGAGCAACAGCGCGGATTTGGTTGGAATCTCGACAATGTGAGGGTGATGAGCTTTGAAGGGGTCACGCCGTCACAAGCGACCATAGCAAGTGGTGAATACATCCTCACTACGCATTATTATGCCGTAATCCGTGCCGACTCATCGGAAGGCTCACCGGAGCGGATTTTGCGCGATTGGATGACTTCGGAAGAAGGCCAAAATACAATAGAAAGAGCCACACTGGGGAGGATACAGTGAGTTTTTCGATAATATTTCGTGCTTTACAATCGCTACGAAATATTATAGGATGTACCGGATTAAAATGCTAATGTAGCTCAGGTGATAGAGCAATTGATTCGTAATCAATAGGTCGGGGGTTTGAGTCCCCCCATTAGCTCTTTATTAAAGGCTTCGGAGGGTTTGCCTCGGGAGCCTTTTTCATAAAAGTAGATGTTTTGGTCTGAACCGCTCAACCCCGCATAATATGCGAGGTTGAGGGTTTTAAAAATGAATTAAAGAGGCACTGGGAATGGACATATTTGCCGAAATAGAAATACCCGCGTCGTCGGAGCCATCACCCAAGCCGCTTGTATCGGTACCTATAAGCGCGGGTGCTGTTTCCGACCCAATTCGCCAAAAGTTTTATGACATGCGCGGCATGGCATCGGATAACCCATATACATGGAATGATGCGAGGCTGTTTTTTCGTCAGGCTAAGTTTATGGAGTCGTTCGCAGATGACTATGCTTCATTTGCGGAGTTCTCCATGCATTATCCATGTTACCAGCGAATGGGATATGAGCGTCTGCGTACTTATTTTACATGGCGAGCGGCACTGCGTCGCGGAGAGACCGTGCGGACCGCGCTGTCATACGTATTCCTTCATATATATGAGTTGCTCTCATGTATCGGAAAAAACAGCCCCGAAGAAGCACTGGCGGGACTTGTTTCGTTGCGAAAAGCATATGCGCCGCAGTTCCCCGCGCTCGAAAACTATCTGCCCACATGGCTCACGGATTTTCATATATACTACAATATCCCGCTTGTCGAGTATGAAAATGATACACTGTCGGACTGGAACGCCTTTTCATCCTACGACATAACAAAATCGAAATTTTATGCAGACAATGCCGACCTGCTCACAGAATGTTTCCCATATGTAGTCCGCGCACTCACTGCACTGGCCGGAAAAAAATCTATGATGTTGCGCGAAATTTTTTCACATACCTCATCACAGTTTGTACCATGGCAACCCTTTCGTCGCGCCATCTTCCATCCGCATTTTAATCAACCCGACCGCACTACCATACTGCCAAACGGTCAAGTCTACACTGTCACAGACAACAAATTTGCTACCCGACATATCACCCCCTATGCCCACAAAAAAGATTTAGCCGCCTATATCATAAAGAAAACAGAATCACTACTGCGTCAACATTCTTCCTATAAAAAAATAACCGCAAACCCCATCTTGCTCCAAATCCAATCCGTCACCATGCCCGAAATAACCCATGCAATAGAATCTGCCGTAGTGGATTTTTACAAGGAAAAAAACCGCGTAGAAATAAAAATCAACCACGCCAACCTGACCCGCATACGCGAAGAAGCCGAAGATATAACAGAAAAACTGATTGTAGAGGAAGTCCCATCCCCATTGCCCTCCATGGGCGTGTTGGATATTGTAGAGAAGCCGGTAGAGAACAGCTTTGCCGATGTACTCACTTCCATAGAAAAAGAAGCGATACGTCTCATCCACAGAGATGGTGACATGCAAAAAATAAAGGCCTTCGCTAAGGACGAAGGCTTGATGTTGGAGATTTTGATTGACGGAATCAACGAAAAGGCAATGGATATGATAGGTGATAACCTCATAGATGCGGATAGCGATATTGCTATTTATGACGATTATTTATCACACCTACAGACCTTCCTATGACCTGCCCGCGTGGGTTAAATACTGCCACCACTATCACCTCTTTGTCTGTGGCGGTTATGCTTACATTTGTCTCAAAAGCCGCCGCACCAAAAGATATGGCATTTTCTCGTTCAAAAATCCATACGGTGTAATAGTCCACGCCCAACCTTTTGGCATAGTCGGCGGCGATTGTTTCTCGATTATGAGAATCGCGGACGGCAAGCATTATACTCTGCGCCGCAAGATGCGCATTATAGCCGTCTTGTGCAAAGCCCAGGTTTAGCCCTGACTGACGAAGGAGCGGCAGGCTTGTCAAAACAAGCAAAGAAAAAAGAGATAATGCAATAAGCATTTCTATGTATGAGAAGCCACCATGTGGCTTCATTTTTTTGTCCAATTTTCTTTTATGCATTGGCGTTCGCGTGCTATGCCGAGTGCGTAGGGTGGGATGTCGGATGTAATAGTGGAACCTGCGGCGATAAATGCGTTTTCGCCAATTTCTACAGGCGCGATGAGGTTTGCATTGCTCCCTATAAATGCGTTTTCGCCTATGACTGTGCGATGTTTGTTTTTTCCGTCGTAGTTTGCGGTGATTGCGCCACAGCTGTAGTTTACGTTTTTGCCCACATCTGCATCCCCGATATAGGCCAGATGTGCCGCTTTTACATCATCAGCAAGTGTTGCGTTTTTGACCTCCACAAAGTTGCCTACTCGGCAGTTTTCGCCGATGACTGTACCCTGACGCAGATGCGCAAAAGGACCTATGGTTGTGCCGCTACCGATTTTTGTATCGACTATATGACAGCACATACCTATGGTCGCTCCATTTGCGATTTCGCAGTCGCCTTCTAGCATGACATTGGGATATATCGTTACGCCGCGGGCGATTTTTACAGTGGGTTCTATAAATGCGGAACGTGGGTCGAGCATTCGCACGCCGTTTGCCATATGACGCTCGTTAATACGCTCGCGCATGTGGCTTACAGCCTCGGCAAGGTGGCTCTGTGTGTTAATCCCCGTAAACACAGACATATCGGCGCGTGTGTGAAAAACACGGACGGTTTTACCTTCCTCGCGCAGAATTTTTGGTACATCTGTGAGGTAGTACTCATTTTGGCTATTTGTGTTTTTGATTTTTTCGAGGCTCGATAACAGCGAAGAGCCTTGGAACAGATAAATCCCCGTATTGCCCCAGTTTGTAGCCGGGTGGTCGTCGGTGATGTCGCGTGCCTCCACGATTTCGACAAACTCGCCGCCTCGGTCAAATACCCGCCCAAAGTCACCCATCTCCTCGCCACGGAAAACGGCGGCAACGACTGCTTCGCATGGGTTGCTTTTTTTATACTCCATCATTTCCTTTAAAAAGTCGGCTGTGACAAGTGGCATATCCCCACATAGCACTATTACGTCATCGTCGGGTTTTATGCTGCCCGCGCCTGCTTTTACGGCATCACCGGTGCCCAGCGGGGTCTGCTGTACAGCAAAACTAAGCCCTCCGCATAAGCTAAGACCTTTTTTGATTTCTTCGCCGCCTTCGCCACCAACGACCACCGTTATATCTGCAAAACCTGCTTCTTTTGCCGCTTCTGCCACATACTGCACTATTGGCTTGCCCAAAATCGGGTGCATTACCTTTTGTAAGTCGGATTGCATTCTCTTTCCCTTGCCGGCCGCTAGGATTATTGCTTTCACGAGATTCCTCCTCATAAAGCGATTTCAAATTATTTCGTTATAATAATTCAACACGCCCATTATGCATTATTAGGAAATAAAGTTCAACGATGCCAAGGCTCCCCCGATATGCTTCGCATTGTGCCTAGTCAAGTAGATGGGTATGCAGATTCAAGAATCTTTAACAATCCAAGTCTTTTTCGTGTAGAAACAGGACACTGCAACCCATTAGGCATTACTATTTTTCCTTTTTTTTCAACCAAGTCTTTTATGCAGTTTATAGATAAATGTCCTACGTTAACTATGCATGATTTGTGACATTTGTAAAACTGGCCTACAGGAAGTGTTGTCGCAAGTTCATCTATTGAACTATAGAAAGCATAAAGTCGTTTGTCTGTATGTAAAATAATCCTTTTAGTGCCGGGTGTGTCTGTTTCAAAAAACAATATTTCATCATAACTGCAAGATACAGTTTGACCGCTGTGAGTTTTGAATATGTATCGACCTTCATCTGAACGAGAAACATATTTATCGTAAGCATAACGAATGCACGCGTATAACTTTTCTTTAACATCACTATTTGTTTTATTTATATATGCAAGTGCTTCAACTTTATACTCGAATGTTAGCTCCAAGTACTCTGGGTATGACGTGATAAACACAACAAATCCGCGAGGGTCATGTTGCCTTACTGCTGTTGCCATTTCAACACCATTATAGCCACCCTCTAATTCAATATCCAAAAAATATATGCCATTTACTTTGTTAGTAGAAATAAGTTTAATGATTTTGTTTGGGTCAGATGTACATAGTTCAATCTTCATATCTAAGTTTTCATTGTCAATACAACCTTCAATCCAGTGATGCATTCTTTTTCGGTAAATTATATCGTCCTCACATATAAAAACAGATAACAAAACTACACCTACTTCCTTATTGTTAAAGCAAGGACGAACTCGTTACATTTTATACGAGTTGTTACAACTACGTTTCCCAGGAGTTTACTTGTTTCCTTTAAGTTATATAGACCCAGACCTCGTCCCAGACCTTTGTCGGAATATCCTTTTAAAAATATTTTAGCCACATCAGGTGGTGTTTTGCATGTATTGCTACATATAATCATAATATCGTCAGTGTTAAGGATAACTCCGAATTTTAGTACCCTTGACTCATATTCTTTGGACAAAAGCTCTTCAATGGCATTATCGAGCATAATGCCCAGCATACGGCATAAATCCAATTTGTTAACAGGAATATCTTCTACGACTTCGGCAATATCTATCCTTACATCAATATCCTGTGCAACGGCATATGCGAATTTTACTGATAGCAAACCGCTTATCTCTGGTATATGGATAAATTTTAATTTTGCAGAAGAGCCGTCCAAATTTTTCAGTGTTTCTTCGGCATAGGTTAATGTTTTTATCAGATGAGACTTAAATGCAACGTTGTTATGGTCATCAGCAAATCCCAAAAAGGAGTGTAGTAAATTGAGGTGGTCGTGACGGAATCTATGCATTTCATCACATGCTTGCATGAGATGTTGGTTGAAATTTTCGAGTGTTTGAAGTGATTTGCTTTTAAATTCTGCTTCCATTTGTCTGTGTTGGCTATGTGAATACGCTGCCATCATTATTACTGATATGAAAAATATTACAGTTATTAGTATGATATTTATATTCGACAGCAGTATTCTATCCTCTATTGCGCGGTATGCGATAATATTTATATGAGTTAACAAGAAGGTAAATATTGATAGAAAGCACCCATGCAGGACGAAGCGTTTCTTAGTGATGTCAGATAGTTTGTTATAGCTGTTTCTAAGACGCTTGCCTATATACAACGAAAAGAAAAAACATATGGGAAATGTCGAAAACGCAATAATAATCATAAGAAACAAGCTTTCCCTCATATACATGGTAGGAATATCAAAGACGACAGTGAATGGTATTGCAACAAGAGTATTTCCTATCATCCCTATAATGATTGCAAACAAAGAGCAGAAAACACTTATTGTCACGTTTTTCGTTTTTACATAAACAATCAGTGCCAAGCAAATAACAATAGCTAAATTTCCAAGTACATCTGAATACATTAGAAAAGTTTGGAAATAATTAGTTGCAAACATCAGAAAAGCTGCTATAACGTAGGTTACAACAGCACTTATCGTAATTTCAAAAACAGAAAATTTTTGGAGCGAAATATTAAAAAGTGATACCAAAAAAAGCATAACACTAAAAACGAGAAAAAAATACTCCATGTTCATCACCGTAACAGCTGATTTTGGTTGATATAATTTATAGTAAACCGCCTTGGGTGAATTGTCAAAAAGCAATTGCTCTTGGTGCATAAAGGTTATTCTACATCTTCTTTGACAAGGCTTGCCCCCTTTTTTATTGTGCTGGAGTAATATTGCTCCCCCGATTAAACTTTGCCGCTCTTACGCAGCATAGGAGGTATTTGGTGCGTTGAAAAACGAGCGAATTTTATCGGAATCAAGCTGCAC
>WRGY01000102.1 GCA_009786925.1 Defluviitaleaceae bacterium
GGCTATATGGTTAAAAAAATGATTGAAGCACAAGAAAGACAAATGTCAGGTCACTAGACCGGGATGAAAAGCGGCACGCCTTAGGGCATGTCGCTTTTTCCTTATATTATGCGGGGTTGAGCGGTTAAGGCCAAAACATCTACATATTTATAACCAAAATAGGAAAAAATTGTCGAAAAGTGTATTGACACTAAAAACCACAACTGTTAGCATACGCAGTATCAAGACAAATCACACTATATGAATTTTGGGGGTTGTTTTAGTGAGCGATTTATCTGCACAACAGGGAAATCAAAATTTTAATGAAGCATGTGAAAAATTTAAACAGCTTTTACAAAACCCTTCGCTCGGCCCTGCGCTGGGTGGCCTTTTAGAGCCACTAATAAAAGGGTATCTCGCTAACTTTTTGGATGAACAGCGTCTTGGCTGTTCTGTTGACTTTGCTTATATGGATAATAACGAATTGAAAACTATACACAATCCGGGCTTTAAAACCCATGCCTGTAAGTTATGCAAAAATTTAAGAAATCAAAATGACAAGGATGGAAACTCACTAAATACCATTTGCAGAAATCATGACGAAGCCGCGATTAAAAAGCTTATCGACCGCAATGGAGAAGGCATAGAGGATTGGGAAATTTACGAGTATGGTGGCATTAAGAGATTTAGATTCCGTTGTGATGTTATTGGCTTGTGGGAATGGCTGATACCCATATATATCCATGATGTTTGTGTAGGCTGTTTTATCGCCGGTCAGTTTTATGGGATAAGAAAGGACGATGACACGGTAGAACACTTAGAAATAAGCGATATTGAGCAAAGACTGGATGGACACTTAGGAGACCATACATCCGTTATCCAAAATGTAAAGGATGATTTGTTTAGGACGGTAAACAAAGAAGGAAACCATGAACCCGAAGAATCTATAGAGCCGCCGATTGTCAGACAGCATAATTTTTTATCCGAGATTGCAGAACTCCAAAAATCCCTTGGGGAGATATATAATAATCAGTTAGTTTTTTATCGAAGCAGCGTAGTAAGACAACTACTGGATAAGGTAAAGGGTAAAGGCACTCTCTATCCGGAAGCAGAAAAACTACAAGGTAAAATCACCATGCTAAATATATTTAAGCATTTTAAATTTGCACGTACAAATCTTTTTGACAGCATAATTACCATGGCAGACTTATTTGACCTAAAAGATGCCTTTGTATTCAAACCACAAAGCAGTACCCTGGGATTAGAAAGAAACGAAACAATACCGGGCGCAACACTAATCCATGAAAATAAAACCATTGCAGATGGCTCGTCAGGTTATGATAGAGACTTTACAACCTCTGATATATCTATTGATAATGATGTTTTTAATAAAGAAGCCAAAAGTCATGAAGCTGATGATAAGGCTTGCCCTCATATTGAAATGTTTTTGGAGGGTAATGACTGCAAGAGATTTTTGGTGCCTACCCCACAGGATGATATAAATGACAGTTGTATATTTATGTGTGCCACGAAGGGTAGTTATGATTACCCTTTGGGCTTTTTTACTACATTAAGTTTTTCGGGTGCAAAGCAACCGGCTAAACAAGAAAGATATATGGATAACCTTAATCATTTCTTTGACAGATTAGGGACGGCATATTTGGTGCAATGGAATATGCTGGTGGCAGAGTATAATCGCCTATCCTCAGAAAACAATAGTCTCTATATCCAGCACGAGGTACGCGAAGTCATGATGGGACTAAGCTCTATAAAATCTATGCTGGATAAGCGACATAGCAGCACTTTAAACGAACGAGTAAAAAATAGTCATGATGTCCTACCCCCCTATATATCCGAGCTGCTGACTTATATCAATAGATATAACCGAGAATATGATGCCTATTTAAGAATCCTTAAACATGTGGTGGATAACCTGGCCGCATTGACTGAAAAAGCGAAGCTGGAGCCATCGCCTATAGGTTTCCGTGCTATGTGCGAAGGACTGGAAGTCTTAAATAGATTTAATGCAGATAAATCCACAAAGCATATAGACTTCCCCGGCTATACTTATCCAAACTTTATCGCAGACCGCACAAAACTAGAGCAGTCCCTAAACAATCTTATCCGTAATGCACTAAAGTACGGACATGAGGGTACAAATGTATGGGTTGAATATGGACTGAGAAACAACGGTACGGAGTTATATTTTTCCGTCACAAACTATGGACTGGATATACCGGAGGTAGAAAAAGAAAAAATATTTGACCTGGGTTTCCAAAGTGAGGTGCATAAAGAAAGCCGTGCAGGCGGTAATGGAATAGGATTATATCTTGTCAAAAAGTATGCACAGCTACATGGCGGGGATGTGGTTTTAGAAACACCATATAAAATATCTGATTTAAACGTCCCTCTTATTGATTACTATTTGGAAAAGCATAAACAAGGCGAGATTGAAAGATTTGGCATTAAAGAGGAAATAGTAAAAAAATGCGAACACGAGAAAAACAAGCTAAAACATGAAAAACAATGGAAAAAAATTAATTCCATTAACCCATCTAATATGTTTAGCCGTAACAAGTTAAAACTCATGCAAGAACTTATAACACCCAGCTATTTAAGGTCATGCATTACAGAAGAAACATACCGTATTAAATTTACACTGCATATCCCTTATACAAAATATGAGATAGAGGTAGATGATAATGACTTTAATCATAGAAGACGCACTGGTTGGTGAGGATTTAGCCTCTGTACTCAAAGAACGAAGATTTGATGTGCGCCATGCAAGGAATTTTTTTAATGCAGTAGATATTATCGAAGAAGATATTGAACAAAAATTCGATACTATCATATTGGATTTGGCCATGCCCATCCGAGGTCTCCCTGATGAAGCAAAGGAAGACGCAAAAAAAATCTTCCCCGGGTGGGCTTTTTATAAATATGTACTAAATAACAAAGCAGAATTGCAAAAAAGCACGATTTTTTTAAGTGGATTTGCGGATGAATTTCGACATAGAATGCGTGATAATGGCTTAGAATATATATATAACAGCTTAAACGTAGTATCAAAGGGCGACCCGCAATGTATAACAAAAGTGATTAATTTTGTAAGAACCAGGGGACAGTCTTTTAGATAGAATCTTTGTAAGCTCGCACATGCATGAAAGGGGATACATAATGTCCACTCACATAACTTTGACTCAAAATATATATGGACTGGAAGAGCATCTGGAGGCAATCGCTAAGGACTATCCCGAGTACAAGGTTTTAAACGAGCTGTGGAAAACACATAAACGTGATTTATGCCATAGGCTGATTCCTAACCCGAGCTTGTTTGGCACATATAGCGACCATGGTCCGACGCATAGCGCGTCTATCGTGAGTGCGATAAACCGCATACTCGGAGACCAGCGTGTACGTCAGCTTGAGCCTACCGACACATGGATGCTATTGGAGTGTATCTATAGGCATGATATGGGTATGTATGTGCCGGATGATAGAATCGAAGAGTTTATACAAACTCGTGAGTATTCAAAACTTTTAAAATCAAGCAAAGAGTCAGAAGATGAGGAGCTACGTGACGCGGCAGAGCGGCTGTATCAACATCCTTTCCATTCTCACGAAGAACGAGCTGAAATGACAAACCAAAAAAAGGCCACACTTATCAGAAAGTATATGAGGGATTTAAACCTTGTGCTTTCCGGATATTTTAGGAGCAAGCACGCAAGCTCGAGTGCGGCAAACATCGAAGCGGAATACTGTGATAATGACGTACCACAGCGTATCTGGAATTTGATAGCTACGATATGCCAAGGACATACCGGAAACAGAGAAGAAATCATAGAAAAGTTACCACAGCGCGAGCAGGGTATAGGGCGGGATACCGTACATCCTCGTTTTGTACAGATACTTTTACGCCTTGGCGATTTACTGGACCTGGATAATAATAGATTTAATTTTTATGCCATGGCACAATGGACGGGAAAAGTGTCTGATGAGTCTTTGGCGCAAATTTTGAAGCATAAGGCGGTTAAACATTTATATATAAGTCCCACAAAAATCGAAGTCGAGGCAGATTTAAACATCTTTGATGAGAGTGAGGATGTTCCTTATGAATATATGGTTACAGAAGATGAAGCAAAGTATAAAGAGATGTGTGAGGAACTTTCTAAAAAGTGGGAGGATAATACCCCACGTAATGTGATTGACGATTTGTTAATAAGACAAGCAGGGAAACTAAACGTACGCCTACATTTGCAAAACCAAGACAAAGAATATGACAAACAGGCGCGTTTACAAAACAAAGCCTGCCGCATATGTGCGCATTGGTTCCAGATGCTGGAGGATGAACTCAAATTTACCGCCATAAACTGGGTGGCGATTGCTCCATCTGATTTATCTGGTTCTATACCAAAAATAACCCAAAAAATAATAAAATGGCAAGGCAGCGAAATGGATTATGATACCATTAATCTAAAATATAAAATAAGTCATAAACGCGCTGCCGACATAATACAGGGTACAGGTTTATATGGATATGCTGTAAAAAAGAGGACTACCTTAGAGCCTACAAGACCCAATCATGAGCTTGTATTTATCCGTGAGCTTGTGCAAAATGCGATGGATGCTACAAAAATTCAAGTTTACCGTTACCTGCGTGAGGACAGATACGGAGAGGCTGTAGTAAAGTTTGGTAATGATATTTCTAAATGGAATCCTATACAGGTGTTAAAACGGATTGGTGATTTTTTAAAAAATCTTAAAGTAGAAATACGAATCCACTATATAGTGGACGATATGCATGAGGGTAAAAACAAGGACAGGGATTGTCTTAGAATAGAAATCCGTGACGAGGGTATTGGTATAGACAACAAGACCCTAAAAAACATGAGCATGATAGGTGATACCAGAGACGAAGCCCTGGCCAGAGAGATAGAGCAAATGCCGGAATGGCTACGCCCAAACGGCTCTTTTGGCGTAGGTATGCAGTCGGTTTTTGGCGTGGTAGATAAATTTAAAGCCCGCTCCGGCTCGCGGACAGACCATAAACTTAGGGATTTGTTTTTTGAGTCTGCGGATAATAGCGGCGTGTTGTTTGCCGCCGAGCGCACAAGTATAAAAAATAAATACCGCAAATACGGTACCCGCGTTACTGTCGATATTAACCCTGCTCAATTTGATATTTTGTATAGCGACATAATAAACTACGATAAACCTGAAGGCCGCTGGAAAACACCATTAAGCTATGACTGTGACGAACTTTTTAAAATCCTGCTGGAGCAGATAGAGCAAAGCATGGGTTGCGATATATTTCCTATACGTATACGTTTTTATGTTAATGACATTGAGATTAGGAGAAGAAGAAAAACTCTCGACAGTGTATTTGCCCCTTTTTTACCATTATCCGGCCTAAGCAACAAGGAGTCCTACAATCCGGACAATATTGTACATTTATCTCCTATCAAAGCACTGATTAAAAAAACTGTGCGCCATCGGGAAGATGAATCTGCCGTCTTTAACAAAGAAAATAAAGTACTGACATATTACAATCCCCAAAAAAGGGTTGTACTGGAAATGAAGCTACATGAGTTTTTAACACCGGTACTAGGTGTGCGCGAACCCGGAGAAAATGCATTTAGGCAAATAAGTGTATTGTATCGAGGTATGTATATTTCGGATTTTGGATACATGGATAAAAGACAATATCCCTGTTGGGACATCAAGGCATATCTTTATTTTGGCGAAGCCGAAGAAATCGTATCCATAAGCCGTAATAATCTAATACCGGAGAAAGAAAACGAAATCTATCAAATAATCACCGAGTGTGCAGACGAGGCTCTGGATGAGCTGTTTGTCGCAGAGCTGACTGACATAGTGGATTCGTTAGGGCAAGGGCATGTTAACGCATTAGCATTATCCATGATGTACCATCAGGTATCTTCTGCTTATCGAGCAAAGAGTACGTATGTTGATTATGCTGCTCTTTATGATGAAATAAAGGACAGGGTAAACTTTGCCATACCTGTGATAAATGATAGCTTTGATTATTATACAGAGATTACCTTTGAGCAACTAACTAAAAAAGGATTGTTTGAGCATTGGTTTATCCACCGAGACGATGTATATACATGCATATCATATAAAGATTTCCCTCCGAGAGACAGGGTCAGATATGCTGTACAGGATATATTTTCCAGCTATTTATACAGGCGAGGATTGTACCCTGCTATAAAGGAGCTATATGCCTGCAATGCAGGCAGGTCGTTAGTTTATTTTCATAAATTTACACCAAACAAAGACGCTGTGCCGGATGATGACTATGACATTTACGAATGTATTATAGGTGACATGGTAAACACAGCCACCGAGCTATGTTCTGATAATAATACCTCCGATAGCGCGCATTCACGCTGGGATTTTCCGATATTACCCGCAATTCCGTTTTTTAAAAAATCAGACTGGTTATGTATTAAAGAATCACCCTATACAGTACCCCCAAACCTACGTCGGTTAGGCAATTTTGTAGTTTGTCCATTTGACTACTATACAGTACATCGTATAGCGACAAGCGAGAATGGGCTGTTGGATGAAATCATAGAACACACAAACCGTTGGTGGGACAAACAAAAACATGAGTCACAAATACTACGCGAACTGGCACGCATAATCCTAAAAGCCGACAAATCTGACCGGGATATGCCGTATAAAAAACTGGTTAGCTATGTAGCAAATCAATCCATAGAGTCAAATCCAAAGATTTCACTCAAACAAGCCCAGAAAAAATGCGAAGAAAGCTATATTGACCTGGCCGCAAGCCTAACCCTAAAAATATCTCCTGATTTTTTAGATATTATTGAGCAAAGGCATAAAATGGCAAAATTGTAGGATGTAGATGTTTTGGTCATAACCGCTCGGACCCTTATTTCGAGCTAATGGAGGTTGCCTTATATGATTAGATTTGAGACAGAGAGGCTTATTGTCAGACCCTATGAAAAAACTGATTTAGAGGAATATCATAAAATGCTGTCTGACAAAAAAAACCTGTACTACATTGATGATATTATAACAAAAACGATGGAGGATGCGGAAAAGAGCCTCATTGAAGCAATCGAGCTTATGGAAAATGGGAAAGCGCGTCGTTTTGCCATTACATTAAAGGATTGCAGAGAAATCATTGGAGCAACAGGATATGATATAACTGACGTGACACCACTTGGGAGAATCGGCCACATGGGTTGGTTTATTTTGCCCGAGTATCAAAACAAGGGATACATAACCGAAGCCACCAAAAGAGTGCTTGATTATGCCTTTAAAGATGATAATTGCATCAGGATAACAACAGGCTGTTACAGAGAGAATATCCCGACGCAACGTGTGATGGAAAAGGTGGGTTTTAGACAAGAAGCAGAGCGAATAGAGGCGCAGTATCATGATGGCGTAATGAAGGACAGGCTTGATTATGCCATAAATAAAAAAACGGCAGCTACGCTACCATTTTTTTGAATTTAAGCCCTGACACTATGCTACACTTTCCATATGCGCGTTCATATCCGCGATTAGCTTGTCTATGTCTACGCCATGGCTTGCTGCTGCCATTTCCAGGCTTTTGCCACGAGACGATGGACAACCAAAACAGCCAAGTCCATGTGACTGCATAACAGGCACCAAACCGCTGTCTTTTGCCAAAGCGTCATGGATTAACATATCCTTTGTTATCATTTTTGTACCTCCTTATCGTGTTAAATTTTGAAAACCCGGCCAATATCTAAAAATAACCCTGCCTTGTATCTGTTCTCTTGCCACAAAAGGGCTACCCCAGTGACGAGAGTCGATAGAATTGTTTCTATTATCGCCAAGAACGAAAAAATGATTCTCGGGGACGGTTAAAAACGGCGCAGAGCCATCGGTGGGTACTACTATATAATCAGGTAAAGGTGTACGCGGAATCGGGAAATTGCCAAAGAGGTCGCCCTGTACAAAATCATCACGCAAGGACTCTTCTTGTCCATTGATGAAAACACTGCCGTCTACTATGGTGATTTCGTCACCGGGGATGCCCATGATACGTTTTACATAAAGTGGAGAATCTACCTCCGCTCCACGGAATACGATAATATCATATCTGTCAGGCTCACTAAACATATAAGATAGCCTAAAAGCAACTATTCTGTCATTTACTCGGATTGTACCTTCCATAGAACCCGTGGGTACCGACGCATTTACGATGACAAAATTTGTAAACGCCCACGCAAAAATAAGCGCGAAAGCTATGGTCTTTAACCACCCAAAAGCTTCGCGCCAAAGTTCGTTTTTTATATCTGCTTCATTTTCATAGTCGTGCATTTATATTCCTCCTCAACCTCTCTTGCGAATTATATCATATATTACAAATAAATTTCAATTCTTTCTTGCATTGCGCACAAGATTGACATTATAATGACTTGTACAAAATACACAAACACGGAGGTATCTTATGAAGGTTTATTCGGCAAATGACATCAGAAACATTGCAGTGATGGGGCATAGCGGCTGCGGAAAGACAACGCTCATGGAAGCGGCTCTGCATGTCACCAAAATAACCAACAGGATGGGGCGCACAGATGACGGCAATACGGTGAGTGACTACGACGCGGAAGAAATCCGCCGCAAGGTATCCGTCAGCTCGTCTCTTATCCCCATAGAGTGGAAAAGCGGCAAACTCAACTTCATAGACACCCCCGGATTTTTTGACTTTGTAGGCGCGGCAAAAGAAGCACTCAGCGTCAGCGATGCGGCTCTTATCTTAGTATCAGCAAAGAGCGGCGTAGAGGTGGGTACCGAGCTTTCTTGGGAAAATGCCGAGGGCAAACCCCGCGTTTTCTTTGTTAACGGAATGGACGACCCCAACGCAGATTTTTACAAGGTAGTGTCCGATATGCGTGACAAGTTTGGTCACAGCGTAGCCCCCTTACAACTCCCCTTCGCAGAAGGCGGCAAAATAGTAGGCTATGTAGACTGCTTTACGGGCAAAGCCTACAAATGGAATGGTGCGGACATCACCCCATGTGACACAGTACCCTCCGATATGCTGGAAATCTACGACAAAAATCATAACGCACTGCTCGAAGCCGTAGCAGAAACATGTGAAACATTGATGGAAAAATACTTTGAAGAAGGCAAACTGTCTCCGGAAGAAATGGAAACAGGACTCAAAAATGCAATAAAGAGCGGTAGCTTTACACCCGTACTATGCGGTACCGCCACAGGCAAAGATGCAATCGGCGTAGCATCCCTGCTTGACATGCTTTCTACGCTTCTGCCATCTGCCGCAGAGGTCACACCCGAAATCACCGTTACAAAAGCGGGAGCCGCCACCGCCATCCCCTGTTCCGAAAACGGCCCCGTATGCGCCTTCGTATTCAAAACAATTTCCGACCCGTTTGTAGGTCGCCTAAGCCTCTTCCGCCTCTATTCGGGTACAATCAAAAAAGACACCGCGATTTTTAATTCTAATAAAGAAGCACCCGAAAAAATCGGCCAACTCGTATTTTTGCGTGGCAAAAACCAAGTCGATGCTACAGAAATCCGTGCAGGCGACATAGGCGCAATCGCAAAACTAAACGACACCGACACCCAAGACACCCTAGCGACAAAACACGCGCCATTTATCATGCCCGGCATCGCCTTCCCCGAGTCTCTCCTCACTCGTGCAATCTCTTCTAAAGGCAAAGGCGACGAGGACAAAATGTCATCCGCCATCACAAAACTTTTGGCCGAGGACCGCACCCTTAAATTTGAAATCCACAGCGAAACAAAACAAGCACTCATATCAGGCATAGGTGACAGCCAACTCGATGTACTCGTAAACCGCCTAAAAACACGCTACAAAATAGAGGTAGAACTATCCCCGCCCCTCATCCCCTACCGCGAAACAATAAAAGGCAAATCCGATGTAAAAGGCAAATTTGTCAAACAATCAGGCGGAGGCGGACAGTACGGCATAGTGGACATGCGCTTTGAGCCATCAGGCAATATCAAGGAAGCCTTCCAGTTTGAAGAAATAGTGGTCGGCGGAAACGTCCCCAAACAATACTTCCCTGCTGTAGAAAAAGGCCTGCAAGAATCCGTAAAAGCAGGTCCTGTTGCCGCATATCCGGTAGTGGGCGTAAAAGCCATCCTATACGACGGAAAATATCATGCCGTAGACTCATCCGAGCTTGCGTTTAAAATGGCGGCAAAAACCGCATTCAAAGACGGCTTCTTGCAAGCAAAGCCCACCATACTCGAACCCATCATGAAGGTGACAGTCACCATACCCGACAACTACACGGGTGACGTAATGGGAGATATGAACAAACGCCGCGGCCGCGTACAAGGCCAAGAAGCCGTAGGCAAAAAAGCCGCCATCATAGCAGAAGTTCCATTGGCCGAAATGCAAAAATATCCCATAGATCTACGCTCCATGACACAGGGTCGAGGCTCCTTCACCATGTCATTTGAACGCTACGACGAATGCCCATCCGATGTACAACAAAAGGTAATCGCCGCACGCAAACAAGAGCTGGAAGCCATGAAGGAAAAAGACTGAAAGTGAGACGATAAAATGCAACTTATCCTACTGCAAGATGTAAAGGGACTGGGCAAAAAAGGTGATACGGTAAACGCATCTGACGGCCATGCACTTAATTTTCTTATCCCGCGCAAGCTGGCCGCCGAGGCTACAAAATCAAACTTGGCACAGCTGGACGCGCAAAAGAAAAAAGCCGACCACAAACATAGCCAAGAGGTGGCCGCCGCCCAGGCCCTGGCTGACAAATTAAAAAATGCAAAAATAAAAATACCTGTGCGTATAGGCGAAAACGGAAAAATGTTTGGCTCCATTTCAAACAAGGAAGTGGCAGAAGCCGTTCAGTCCCAAGCAGGCATAGCGATTGACAAGAAAAAATACAGCGTGCAAGCCATAAAAACCATAGGCGAACACATAGCACAAATCAATCTGCACCCACAGGTAAAGGTCTCGCTGACATTTGAGCTGGTATCGGAGTAATGGACGAATACTACATTCCTCCCGAAATCGCTGACGACGAGCCGTCTTATGCCGCACCGCCCGCACCTGCCCAAGCTCCGCGCATACCGCCCAACGACCAAGAGGCGGAGCTTGCGGTGCTTGCAGGTATGCTCTTCGACCGAGAGGCAATCACCTCTGCAAACGAAATCCTCACAGCCGAGGATTTTTATCGTCCCGATAATGCAAAAATCTACGAGACCATGGTGGAACTCTACACTCGTAACATCCCCGTAGACGTAGTCACCCTCTCCGACAAATTGGCAGAAAAGGGACTCATAGACCAAATCTCGGGTGGGCGTGGGCGTGTGATTGAGCTTGCCTCCACCTACTACACCTCTGCAAACACACGCCAACATGCACGCATCGTATGGGAAAAATCCCTACTCCGAAAGCTCATCAAAACGACATCATTTATTACGAATGCGGGCTATGAAGGCAAAGAAGAAGCCGCCGCCATACTCGAACGCGCCGAAAAAAGCATATTCGAAATCTCTCAAGGGGCGACCAGCCGCGATTTTTCGCATATACAAGAAGTACTCGTAACCTCCGTACACAAACTAGAAGAACTCTATAACAACAAAGGCGCAATCACGGGCGTAGAGACAGGCTTTGCAGACCTCGACAAAATCACCGCAGGTCTGCAAGCCTCTGAGCTTATCCTCATAGGCGCGCGCCCTTCCATGGGAAAAACCGCTTTTCTGCTAAACATAGCTCAGCACGCGGCAGTAAAAAAAGGCGTGCCTACAGCCATCTTTAGCCTGGAAATGGCAAAAGAGCAAATAGGCAATCGCCTTCTTTCAGCAGAAGCAGGTGTAGATTCAGGTCGTCTCCGCACAGGCTCACTCACCGATGAAGACTGGGACCAAATCTCAATGAGTATAGGCAACTTGTCCAACGCACCCATCTTTATTGATGACACGCCCGGTATTTCTATAACAGAAATGCGTGCAAAATGCCGCCGCCTCAAATTAGAAAAAAATCTGGGTCTTGTAGTCATTGACTATCTCCAGCTTATGACCACAAGTGCAAGCAGCCGCCCCGAGTCGCGCCAGTTAGAGATTTCAGAAATCTCACGCTCGCTCAAAGGCCTTGCCAAAGAGCTGAATGTCCCAATGCTCGTAGCCGCACAGCTCTCACGCGCAGTAGAATCACGCTCCGACAAACGCCCCATGCTCTCCGACCTGCGTGAGTCCGGCGCAATCGAACAAGATGCAGACGTAGTAGCATTCTTATACCGCGACGAGTATTACAACAAAGAGACCCTTAAAAAGGGTCACGCCGAAGTAATCATCGCAAAACAAAGAAATGGCTCCGTAGGCACGGTAGAACTCGCATACCTCGGAGCATTAACAAAATTTGCAAATTTGGCAAAGCATTCCTAAAATGCAAGCACTATTATTATAGAGGCTAAGTTTAGGCAAGCACTTAGCAAAAAGATTATTGTTACGGCATGGACAGGTTTCATGCCGTCTTTTAGTAGTCGGTAGTGGATATGAGTGATGCCTGTTGAATCTGCGACATAGGCGGGCTTGCGAGCCAAAAGTCGACGCACCACCACGAGCAGACTGTCAAATATGGGCACACCCATAGCTAACATGGGGATGATGAGCGAAATTACTGTCGCCTGTTTAAATACCCCATGCAAAGAAATAGCGGCGAGCATATATCCCAACAGATACGCGCCACTGTCTCCCATATAAACCCTTGCGGGCGGCAAATTGTAACGCAAAAATCCGCAAACCGCGGCGACAAAGATGATTGCCATAAAGGCCGACTCGGGTTGCCCCATCATCAATGCCACAACAAAAAACGTAATACCTGACCCCAGAGCCAACAACCCCGATAGGCCATCCAATCCATCCATAAAATTAAATGCGGTGATTAGCCCAACAAACCAAAGTACGGTGAGGATGTATTGCAGTTCTATGGGAAGATAAATATAAATCTCCGTAAAAGGGTTAGTAAACCCCGTAAACCTAATCCCACCCGCAAAGGCCAACGAAGCCGCCCCAATCTGCACAAGCAATCTCGGCCAAACGGCAAATTCCTTATGCCGCGCTTTAGAAAAATCGTCCACCAAACCTACAGCCACAATCAAGACCAAGCCGCCGAGCATAGCCCATAATGCAGGGTACGCATTCTCTCGGAACATGACAAAAATAAAAAGACCCACGGTAATCGAAAAAAACATCGCCAACCCACCCGAAAGGGGAATGGGTGATTTATGTTTTTTGCGTTCCGTGGGTTTATCTGTAAAGTCAAACTTTTCTGCAATTTTCGAAAAAACAGGCATCAGAATCAGTACAAGCACAAACACAACAGCAAATGCAATACCGTACGACATCAAAAGACCTCCACTTCGCCTCTATTTCGATTCTATTATAACCCTTTTGTACAAAATGTATATTACAGTTGCTTTACAACCCGATTTTTTCGTGGATGAGAGGCGGGCTTTGCTTCGCGTCTTTTGTGAATAAAAGCGATGAGAGGAATTTTTCGGAGGCTTCGGGGATGGACTGTTTGTTATTTGTGTGCAGCTCTGCTATGGGCTGACCTTCTTTTACATAGTCGCCGTATTTGATTTTTAAAATTATGCCCGCTTGATAATCTATTTTATCCTCGGGGCGTTTGCGACCCGCGCCCAGCATCATAGCGGCTACGCCTATACTCTCTGTGTCTGTCCGAGTAAGATAGCCGCTTTTTTTGGCGGTGACGGTGGCTATATGCGGGGCGACGAGTGGGTTTTCGAAATCATCGGGGTCGCCGCCTTGTGCATTGACCATTTCTTTTAATTTTTGTAGGGCGCGACCGCTGTACACAGCCTCTTTTGCCATGTCAAGCGCGCCGGAACCGGCGGTAGCTATACCCGAAAGCTCCAGCATGTTTTCTGCCAACGCGAAACAGAGGTCACTAAGGTTTTTTTCGGTCGCTCCGCCCTTTAAGAATTGCACCACTTCTTGCAACTCCAAACTGTTTCCTATTGCATAGCCCAGCGGCGCGGACATATCTGTGATAAGTGCCGCTGTTTTTCTGCCGCAGTTATTCCCTATTTCTACCATGGTTTTTGCAAGCTCGCGTGCATCATCCGAGGTTTTCATAAACGCGCCGCTTCCTGTTTTTACATCCAATAGGATTGCGTCTGCACCCGCGGCTATTTTTTTGCTCATTATACTCGCCGCGATGAGTGGGATACTGTCCACCGTTGCAGTCACATCGCGTAGGGCGTAGAGCTTTTTGTCGGCGGGAGCAAGGTTAGCGGATTGTCCCGCGATACATAGCCCGTGAGTTTTTACAATTTTCATAAAATCGTCGGGAGCAATAGCGGTTTGAAAATTTGGTATGGCCTCCAGCTTATCAATTGTCCCGCCCGTATGCCCAAGCCCACGGCCACTCATTTTTGCAATCGGGATACCACATGCGGCAACTATAGGCACCACCGCAAGTGTAGTTTTGTCCCCTACTCCACCCGTAGAATGTTTGTCCACCGTCACCGACCCAAGCTCCGATAAATCCACCGTATCACCCGACGCTACCATCGCCATGGTAAGCGCGGCAGTCTCGTCAGGGTTCATACCACGTAGGCAGATTGCCATCAGCAATGCCGAAATTTGATAATCGGGGATTTCTGCATGTGTAAAACCCGATACCACAAAATTTATTTCTTCTGTAGTGAGTGCCTCGGCACGTTTTTTTTTGTTTATTATGTCATATATTCTCATTATTCATCACGCCCCAAATTTTCTGCACCAAACCCAAATGGCAAAATTTCTCCAAAGTTATGCACCATGTAGTCGTCGGCAGTTTTTACTATTATTACTTTGCAGTCGTCGTAAAAAAACTCCTTCAGCATTTGGCGACATACCCCACAGGGATAGCAATATTGCGGCTCTCCACCCTTTGGTGCGCCCGCTACCGCAATCGCCGAAAACTCACGTTCGCCTTCTGATACCGCTTTAAACAATGCGGTGCGCTCGGCACAGTTTGTAGGGGAATACGCCGCTGATTCTATATTGCAACCGCTAAAAACTTTGCCACCCTTTGTGAGCAATGCCGCCCCTACCCGAAAATGCGAGTATGGTGAGTATGACATTTCCATAGCCTCCAACGCGGCCACTGCCAAATTTTTATAGTCCATCCGTCAAAGCACCTCCTGTTTTTTATAACAAACCTACAGCAATTTTTGCATCCTCACCTGATAACTTCCGCAGTCGCTCGCTTTCTTTTGTGATTCTTTCTTTTGCTACTGTTGGATTTTGCATTAGCTCAGCTATCATCACCTTTAGTGCGGCAAGGTCAAGGCTTGATGTGTCCACCTGCGTTTTTTCGTTTATATATGTGATAAAGTTTGCAACCTTTGGGTCGTAGACGAGTCCTATGATGGGAATACCGACACCGACAGCATAGATGAGTGCATGGAGCCTCATGCACATAGCAAACCTTGCATCGGACATGATGGCGGTGATGTCCTTGTAGTCGTATACTTTTTGCAAAACGATATGGTCGCATGTGAGGCGTTTTGCTGTTTCTTTCAGTATAGAAACGTCCATCATATGGAGCGGAATCAAAAGTGGCATAAGTCCGTATTCGGAAGCCGCAAAGTTAATCGCGTCGGCGATTTTTTCGATAAAGTTTGGCTCATTATGTTGCCACGGCCGTAGCGATACCGCAAAATAAGGCGTGGTCGGCGTTTCGGGAGGGGGGGCAGTATCCGTGATTTCTGCCGAAAACACAGGGTCTATGCTTACCTCGACATTTGGATTTTTTACACCAATTTTTTTGATATAGTCCAGCGAGGCGGGGTCTCGTAAAGAGATGTAGTCGCAGATTTCCAGTGCGCGACGGGCTTTTTTTGCACTGCGCGCCTTTGTAAGCGGGCCTATGCCATTGCCATAGAGCATGACGCGCATTCCCATGTATTTTGCCATATGAATCAAAAAAGTGTAATACACAAGTGACCTCGTACTTGTTATATCCTGCATTAGGCTCCCCCCGCCATACACAATCAGGCGGGTGCGTTTCATATAGCGGCGCATGAGCAAAAAATTTAAACGATGAATGGAAAAAACACCATAATCCCGCATTGTTTCTTGCGGATTTCTGCTCAAAACGAGGATGGACAAATCCTCACGTTCGCGACGCAATGCCTTGATTACCGCGTCGAGCAAAGCGTCGTCGCCTGAGTTTGCATAGCCATAATAGCCCGAAAGCATTATATCAAACACACGATGCTCTGCCTTTTCTTTGCGCAAAATTTCTTTATATATCTCGATGGATTTTTTTTGCAGACTTTCTTTAGAAAAATTATTTTTTGCACGTATATATAAATTTTCGCCATGCAAATCACGCATTTGTGGGTTATTTGCATACAGTGCTATTTTTTCTGCGAGGATTTTATGATTCTCATTTGGTACAAGAAATCCAAGGCTCACATCATCAGGCAAAATCAGCTCCGGGATACCACCCACCGCTGTAGAGACAGTGGCTTTTTTGAGCATTGCACCTTCGAGCAACATGTATGGGAAGCTCTCCGAACGTGATGCGCACACATTTATATCTATCGCATTGATAAAACTAAAAATATCTGTCACAAAGCCTGTAAAGATTACATTTTTTGAAATTCCGAGCTGGTCGGCAAGCTTCCTTAGATTTTGTTCTTCCGCGCCTTCGCCCGCCATCAAAAAAAGAAAGTTAGGCTCATTTGCCAACACTTCTGCCGCGGCACGCAAAAAAACATCGTGACCCTTGACATAGTCAAAACGCCCGATGATTCCCACTATTGTTTTATCCTTGTAATCACTAACACCATAACGCGATAAAAACTCGGCCTTTTCGCAATAGCTGAGTTCGCGCTTAAAATCTACCGCATTGTATACAGAAAACACACGGCCTTCTTCAAAGCCGCGATTGATTAGCATTTTACGAAATTCTTCCGATACTCCGATGTAATAATCCACAGTGCGCAGTGCAACCGTGTTAAGTGCTGTATAAAAAAAACGCTTGTAAAATCTGTCGGTAAAATCCAGCTTGTAGTCACTATGCACAGTCGTAACCATAGGAATCTTTACAAAAGGCCGCAACATCATACAAATAAAATTTGCTCGCGCACCATGTGCATGTATAATATCAAATCCGTTTTGGCGTACATATTTACACAGGCGTGGGATTACACTTAGGTCATTACGAAATTTTTGTTTAAAGATTTCTGATTTCACGGGAAGCTCTTGTACTTCTTGGTAAAAAACGCCCTCGGTAAAACAAGCTACAGTGATGTCAATCTCTTCGTTAAGTGCGAGAAGAAGCGCGAAAACAGATGTTTTTGCACCGCCTTTGTCTCCCCCGGAAATCATATGCAGGATTTTCATGCAGAGTCACCCTTTTTTATATTTCCTAAATTTTTTCAATCGGAATGGCGCGTTCGGCACGGCGGCCACCCATGGCGCGAGTTGCACAGCGATAGATGTCGCCCGCTTGCAGGTCTTTGTCCAACATCTTTGCGGCGGCTATGCCATATTCGCCGTCCAGGACAGCATCCATGATTGCCCCATGTGTAATAACCGGCAGTGTAGCCCTTTTTACTATTCTTCCCAATAAATCAGCACTTTCTTTTCGAAAACCCAAAACGCGAATATATTGCACTCCACCGCTTTTTTCGAAAAAAGCCATCGCCTCCGACGTTATATCCAATAACATCTGTATAACGGTGCGCTGTAGACGTGTGTGTGTATAGCGTTTTGTTTTCACAGCCGCGATGATGTCAGAGATTTTTATGAACTCACCGCATAGGTTTATAAACCGATTTTCCAGCCCTTCGGCAAGCCTAAAATCGCGGCTGTACAACAAGAATCGGAATATATCGCTAAAGTCATCAAGTTCTGTGATTTTACCATTTTTTTTGGCTTCATTTCGGATTTTTGTGGCTGACGGTCCGCCGCTTTTTCTATGCGTTGTAAAAACATCCATCGGGTCGCCAAGGAGATGCAATGCCTTACAATACTCCATAGCAAGCCCATTGTTTGGCTTGGTAAACAATCCCTCGGGTGCGTTTTTTACACATGCCTCCAATGCCGCTCCACGTGCCGTCGCAAACGATACACCACTGTCGAGTTTTGTACGCAAAGCGGTTTTGTACTCTGTCGGCTCTTTTGCCAAAACATGTCCTGCATCACGTATCGCCTTGATGTCCCCGCATTCACTGCCAAAACTCAATACATCCACCACACCAGTAGCCGCCAGAATCCCCACACCTGCGCGTGCGAAATAATCCGCCCCAAAAACTACATACGGTACAGGCATCTCCAACACAATGTCCACACCCGCCTCCAATGCCATGCGCGTGCGCCGCCATTTATCGTATATTGCAGGCTCTCCCCGCTGTACAAAATTACCGCTCATGACAGCGACGACCTTGTTTCCACTCCCCACGGTCAAGGACAAATGCTCCAAATGCCCGGCATGGAGGGGATTAAACTCTACAATTGTCCCAAAAACATCCAATGGTATCACCCAAAATTTCAAAGTTTTGGTCAGCCTTTTTTAAAAGGTTGCAGGGGTGTGGAGACAGAGTCCCCATGGGTTTGAACTTTTATGCTATCATAACACAAAAGGATGTGTTGAATAATGCCATTTTTGCCGATTAGCACGGATGAAATAAATGGGTCGGTTGATTTTGTGCTTGTTACGGGGGATGCATATGTAGACCACCCGAGTTTTGGTGCGGCGATTATTTCGCGTGTATTGGAGAGTTATGGTTATACGGTGGCAATTATTGCACAACCCAACTGGAAAACCACGGATGATTTCGAGAGATTTGGTCGTCCGCGTTTAGGATTTTTGGTGACAGGCGGAAATATCGACAGTATGGTGAGCCACTATACTGTGGCATTGCATAAGAGAAAGCAAGACGCTTATTCGGCGGGCGGTGCTGTCGGCAAAAGACCCAACCGTGCGAGCATTGTATATTCTAATAAAATTCGAGAGGCATATAAGGATGTGCCTATCATCTTAGGCGGGCTGGAGGCGAGCCTTAGGCGGCTGGCACATTATGATTATTGGGATAATGCGGTTAGGAGGTCGATTTTGCTGGACTCTGCCGCTGATTTGATTGTGTATGGCATGGGCGAGAAGCCGATAACAGAAATCGCCGAAGCTTTGGCGGCGGGGCTTAGTGTGGAGGATATTACTTTTGTTGCAGGTACTGTTTTTAAATGCAGGGATGTTTCGCAATTGAGCTTTTCGCAAAAGCCTATTTTTTTGCCGCCGTTTAAGGTAATAAAAGACCCGACAGCAAGCGGCAAAAAGGAATACGCACGGAGCTTTCTTGTGCAGAATGGAAATACGGATTTTAACAATGCGCGGGTACTAATTGAGGATTATGCAAACCATTTTGTGGTGCAAAATGTACCCGCCGCACCCATGACTATGAGTGAGATGGATAGGGTATATGCATTGCCATACATGCGCAGCTATCATCCGATATATGAAAAAGAAGGCGGCGTACCCGCCATAGAAGAAGTAAAATTTAGTATAACGGCAAACCGCGGTTGTTTCGGCGGTTGCAATTTCTGCTCGCTAAATTTCCACCAAGGCAGGATTGTACAGGCACGCAGTCACAAGGCAATAATCGCAGAGGCACGCAATTTCATCCATGACCCATCATTCAAAGGCTATATCCACGATGTGGGAGGGCCTACGGCCAATTTCCGTCGTCCGTCCTGCGACAATAACAAACCCTGCAAACGCCAATGTCTAACCCCCACACCCTGCCCAAACCTAAGATACGACCATTCGGATTATTTGAAATTGCTAAAATCACTGCGCGAAATCCCACGTATAAAAAAGGTGTTTATCCGCTCGGGAATCCGCTTTGATTATCTGATGAACGACCCACGGGGCGGCGTTTTTTTGCAAGAACTCTGCGCTCATCATATCAGTGGTCGCCTAAAGGTAGCTCCGGAGCATGTGTCCGCTAAGGTTTTGCAAAAGATGGGTAAGCCGGATTTTTCGGAATACAAAAAATTTGCGGCGGCATTTGCAGAAATAAACAAAGGGCTGGGCAAGGAACAATATCTTGTGCCTTATCTGATGTCCAGCCACCCCGGCTGTACCCTAAACGACGCAATAGAGCTGGCAGAATATCTGCAAAGCGAAAACGCAAAACCTGAGCAGGTGCAGGATTTCTATCCCACTCCGGGTACACTTTCTACATGTATGTACTACACGGGTCTCGACCCACACACGATGAAGCGCGTTTTTGTGCCAAAAACCCAACGCGAAAAAACAACCCAACGCGCCCTCATCCAATACCGTCTGCCCACAAACTACGAAATAGTAAAAAATGCATTAATCCAAGCAGGCAGAAAAGACCTCATCGGCCACCACCCGCGTGCATTAATCCGCCCCGCAAAAATCACAAAAGTTGTGAAAAAACCACCAAAAAAGAGGAGATAATCACCATGACAGCAGAAATCCTAACCGTAGGTACCGAAATCCTTCTCGGCAATATATTAAACTCAAACGCGGCATTTTTGTCGCAAGAACTCGCAAAGATTGGCATAGCCGTATACACGCATACATCCGTCGGCGACAATCATAAACGCCTGGCGGCGGCACTGCAACAAGCTAAATCCCGCGCCGATGTAGTAATCACCACAGGCGGCCTCGGCCCCACCCAAGACGATATAACAAAACCCGTAGTGGCAGAATACCTTGGCCTCAAAATGGAACTCCATGAGGCATCAAACGCCCTCGTGCCAAAAGGCGCATCTGTACTCCAAAATGATAATGGCTCGGCCCCGGGGATATGTATAGAGCAAGACGGTAAAACCATAATAATGCTACCCGGCCCGCCACATGAAATGCAACCTATGTTTGTAAATTTTGCAATCCCATATTTGAAAAACAAATCGGATAGGGTTTTTGTTTCACGTACCTTAAAAATAATCGGGTCGGGCGAAACCGCCGTAGAATCACAACTCCGTGACCTCATCGAAGCACAACAAAACCCAACAATAGCCCCCTATGCAAAACTCGGCGAAGTCCATATACGCTTGACAGCATCGGCATCAGACGAAAAAGCGGCAGAAGCAATGTTAGCTCCCATCGCCGAAGAAATCCATCGCCGACTCGGCGAAAAAATCTATGCCGAAAACGACATCACCCTAGCCGAAACAATCATAAAGCTACTCAAAAATCATACCCTGGCCGTGGCAGAATCCTGTACAGGCGGTATCATCAGCTCCGACCTGACCTCGGTAGCGGGTTGTTCACAAGTCCTGCAAGAGGGTTTTGTCACCTATTCCAATGAGGCAAAAATTGCCCGCCTCTCTGTAGACAAAACCCTCCTGCAAACCCATGGCGCAGTGAGTGCCGAAACCGCCGCCGCCATGGCAGAGGGTGCGGCAAAGGCCGCCAACACTACCATCGGACTTTCCACCACAGGCATAGCAGGCCCTGACGGCGGCACTCCGGACAAACCCGTAGGCACCGTCCATATCGGACTATACATCTCGGGACAAGGCACAATCACTGCTTCTCATGTACTAAAAGGCGGTAGAAACGAAGTCAGAAAACGTGCCGCTATACTCGCACTCGACCTTCTCCGCACCACCGTACAGCATTCTCCAGCAGCTTGCTAAACTCGGCATTGAGCCAAACTTCTAATACATGCCCCGGTGTGATTACACAAACCCTTCCCTTGCCCTGCCTGCGCACATACACCGCAGGTGCAATAAACTCTGGTGCATTAAAATACGGCTCGCTTTCATATTTACTTTCTTCGCCCTGTTTAGCCGCATAACTCGCGGCCAAAATATCAATGTCATCATTTAATATTTCCAAATGATAATGCTCATCCACTTCGCAAAAAATCCCGACACCTTCCGTTACGGGATGGGGTTTTAACATGCCGACAGTCACAGCGCAATTATTCGGATGAGAAGAAAAACGACAGCCCACCAATGCGTCCAACACATCCGTAGCTCCATCTTCCCCCGCAACCGTACCACTATGTGTAACCACAAGCCCGCCACCACTCTCCACAAACCCCACCAAAGCGGCCTGCACCTCCGCCGTTTTCCAAGCAGAGTTATTCTCTTGCGAAACATGGTCGCATTTGCTCATCACCACAACATCGTATCCCACAATCACAGAGGGGTCAAAAACCTCTGCATCCGCTACCACATCCACAACAAAGCCCTTCTCTTCCAGCGGCTTCATTCCACCCACAGGCACACTCTGCGGATGATAATAATCATCACAAAACAACAAAATTTTCATCTCAATCTCTCCAATTCTCTTAAACTACAGCGAAACAAATCATACGTAGATGTTTTGGTCAAAACCGCTCAACCCAGCATACACAGGCATTTGTTTCGATATAAAACTTTACATAAGGCATACAATTTTTGCTATCTGCAAGTTTGAGTGCTTTTAGCTCTTATGATATGAAGGGTACTTTCGAAAAAAGAGTACACTAAAAAATACTTAACCACCCTGTTTGCGGGAAAATATCGGGTTTTGAGAAGTAAGCGGGAGGAGGGTAGCCGAATTTTCATCCAGTAAGGTTTTGCTCTTGTAGGAATGATGCAGTATTGACTTGTCGATACTGTATAAGTGCGCAAACACTTAATTTAGCCCATTTTTATTTTTTAGTCGCTACAAGGCGGATAAATCCCATGTACTCACCATTTTTTATATCATACTTGAATATGTTCGTTTCGTCGGGAAATGGCGACGGAGGCCCAAACTCCACTTCGGCTCGTGCATAACGTAACCACAAGGCGCAACCGTTTGGGAGAACATCTGCTGCGTCAATAAATACAAGATTATCTTTTTCCCATAGAGCTTTCCACCACGGTAAGGCTTGCCATGTCCATAACTCATCACCTAGAAAATTTTGAATGTAATTAGGGATGCCATCCGTAATATCCTTAGTGTAACTGGTTTGGATAAAACCAATTTGCCCACCCGGCTTTAGAAATTTAAGAATATTTTCCAAATACCCCTCGTCCTGCCCGAAATACATAAATGAGTTTACACATATGATTGCATCAAAAAAGCCTGATGCAAACGGTAGGCTTTTTGCATCAGCTTGTATCGGTGTGACGAGATTATCCACACCATATGTTTTTACATTTTCCCATTTTTCATCAGGCGCATCCCATAAATCTACAGCGTAAACGTGAACACCAAACTCTTTTGCAAGGAAAACGCTTGTAATTCCTTTTCCGCAAGCGAGGTCAAGAACACGCATACCTAGCTGCAAGTCAAATGCTTGTAATAAATATTCTGTTTGCCAAAGCGGATGTGGCCCCATTGAATTATTAAGAATCCACATGGGGTCATATTTATTCGAGCGTTTAAACTGCTCATGGTGAAAAATATCGGAAGTGATTTGATTATCCAAATTTATTCCCCTTAAAATTGCTTTAAAATATCGTGATGCCCTACGTCTACAAGTGCAATAAGCTTATTTCCTTCATAATACCAAATGATTCTTACGTCCATGTTAGCACTCGATTCAAAAAGTCTGTCTGTTCCTTGGATGCGTTTTGTTCTTAGAGATGGATGAGATGGGTCTTTTGATAACAATATCAGTTTGTTCGCAATTTGTCTTTTCTCTGTTTCACTTAATTTTTTGTAATGCTTTTTGAATTTGTCAGAGTATGCAAATTCATATTTCATTAGCCATCACCTTCAAGTGAAGCAATTAAATCATTTACATCATCAAAAACAGGTTGCAAACCAGCTTTAACATCCCGTTTGATTTTTTCAACGTCGTCTAAAATTTTGTCTACATATCCCTTGGGGTACACAACTACTGGCATAATACAAATCATGCCCTTATCTTCGAATATTTCTAACTTATCACCCGCTGAAAGCCCTAGCTTTTCAACTATGGTTTTAGGAATCGTTATCTGAGATTTTGGTCTTAGTTCAGCAATCACTATAGCCCCTCCTTCAAGTAGGAAATTCTAACTATCTTGATTGTATCAAGCCTATTAGCAAATGGCAACGATTTCGATGTAAACTTTGTAAAGGTGTTTTTGTGAAACATCCTCCACAACATAGGATGTGCGCTGCAGAGGGTGGAAATAACGCCTCCAATGCCTATTTGGAACAATATTTTCATATAAAATAAAGCAGTGGCTCAACATTATCGTCAAAATGAATTAGTATCGAAAAACTATTCTCTGATAGGTTGTTTTGAGCAAGCAAGTTAATCAAATTAGGAATCGTATCCTCCCAAAACACTTTGTCATGAAACGCAAGTATAAAACCAACAAATGTTCCCATGATTTTTAACCGAGCTATACGAAAAAGCAACCGCTTCATTTTTCACCTCAATGCAATACAACATATTGATTTTACGCACGTACCACACCGTGGTACATAAGATAGAGTAAAAACAACAGCAAGCAGTAACGCTACATGCTTTTTGAAATTTCCATAACATTTAGCCTCCCATATGTTTTTCCAGAGATTACTACATGTTCTGACATTTTGAAAGAAAATTTTTCTAAATTTCGCGATTTTCCTTCGGAAAACGCTGATTCGTTCACTGCCCTCGTTTAACGCTTCACCAAAATTTTGAGTTTATAGAGGTCGCCGTAGATGT
>WRGY01000103.1 GCA_009786925.1 Defluviitaleaceae bacterium
GGCGAGGTCTCGGCAGGCGGCACAACAACTGCCTCCATGCCAAACGGACTCGTTGAGGATGATGAGATTGACGATTTCGAAATCGCACCTGCCGCGCTGGGGCGGCTTACTATAGAGGCTCTTTCGTATACGGAGTTTGGTGTGGATGTTGGGTCGGATTTTTTGGTTAGCTCGGATACGCAGTCATTGTCAGAGGAGCATTTGGCGGCGTTTTTGTCCATGGGGGATGGGAGCGAGTTTACTCTTACACCCCATAGCAGCAATCGTTTTTTGTTGCAGTTTGAAGATGATATGGCGGTTAATTCCATCGTAAATTTTGTTTATCAACCGCCGGGTTTTTCGGCACTTTCTCATGCGTTTCAGACGGCGGATGTTTTTCGAATAACAAATACTTCTCCGGCAGAAAACACTTTTAATGTGCCTAATACCGCCGGCATAGAAATCACCTTTAATCAGTCGTTGCAGGGAGGACTCGCCTCCTTTGAACAGGCTTTTTCTATTGAGCCGGCTGTGGAAGGGCAGTTTTTTCAACGCGAAAATACATATATATTCGCGCCTGTCGCCATGGGCTTTAATCGAACACACACAGTTACCATCCGTGAGGGTTTGGTAGGGGAAAGTGGCGAGGTTTTGGCGACTGACCATGTCTTTTCGTTTGCGACAACTTGGGGGACTGTTGCCTCACCTGCGTTTTCTTTGTCAAACACACATGAAACATTTTTGCCTTGGCAGGATATTTTTGTCGCAATGAGAATAAACCGCGATTTTAGACACCGCGATTTTATACTGCGCTTGTATGAGCTACCCGACTATGACAGTTTTATCAATTTTGAGGGCGTGGACAGCGGTACATTTTTGGAAGAAAACGCTCTGGAGCTTTATAGCACCGGTGAGGATTGGCATAGCTTCCATTATCTATTCCTCGGTCGTACACTGCCCGAGGGATACTATGTAGCACAAATCAGGGGTGATGCAGTCCATCCCGACATTGTCCTGCATAAGTTTATACAGGTGTCACCGATTTCGGTTTATTCACTTTCTGTGGATGGAGAAGCCTTGTTTTGGGTGCATGATGCGAGTACGGGACAGGCGGCACATGGTGCGCGTGTTGCAATCGGCGGTGAGACTGTCGCTACGGCAGGTGCGGACGGCATTGCAATGGCGGCAACAAACAGTGACAGCCGTGCGACCGTGACCATACACTATGGCGATTATTTGCCTTTTGTATATACAAAGCCTACTTTCGGAAGTCGTGAGCTTTTGGCTAATGAACGTTTTCTCTTCTATATGTACACAGACCGCCCGACCTATAGACCCGATGATACGGTGGATGTCTTTGGCGTAATACGTCCGCGTTACGGACAAGCGCGTTCTCAGGATGATGTGTTTACTCTGCGTATCGGCAACATGTTTCAAATGCCGATTATACCGGACAGTTTTGACAGCTTTGCCGTGCGCATCCCTGTTACAGCTATGTTTGGTTATACAAATATCTCTGTATATGTTAACAACGAGAGATTGATGTCGTCATGGGTCAATTTTTTGGATTATTCAAATATTTCCTTCGTGATTTCGGGAGAATTGGATAGACGAGTACACGAACTCGGCGACAATGCCTTGGCAAAAATCCGACTTGCTACTTTTGCAGGGCGGCCTGTAGAAGGCGTAATGTTACGCTCACATGGTAATCCGTATCTTGTGACAAATGAATACGGGATAGCATCGGGAGAAATCCCACTCACCGAAATCAATATTTCGCGTCGCAGCTGGCATCCAAATTGGAGTAGTTTTTGGTATGTGCCGGTAGACGGCGGACAATCGGGGATTAGCCTGCCATATATCATGGTGCCGCGTGATACCATGCTGGAAAGCCGCCTCGATGGCGATACAATGACGATTACGACGAGCAGTATTGATATACAAATGCTGGAAGAGGCGACAAGGGGTGCACAGCCGTGGTCATATATCATATCCGATATTTTCCGTGGTAATGCGGTAGATATTGATTTCGAAATACAGATTACACGCAATGTAACCACACGCACAATACGCAGTCAGCGATACGACCATATAAACCGACGGATGGTGACGACATATAATTTTAATACAACATCAGAACTGTATCGCGTAATAGAGGGTACGACAGAAAATGGGCAAGCCATAGTCACGGGACTGCCTGTGTCCGACGACAGATTTGTTAGTTATCAAATGGTCATCCATTTTAGTGACTCTCGTGGACGTGATGCCATATCTTGGGTCAATCGGTCTTGGGGTGATTTCTATATGCAAGAGTCATCCATAAGACATTTTTTCTTCCCATTTGCATACAACAACCGTTTCCGCGTAGGCCAAACTATGGATGTCACCATATTGGAATCACCGCATGAATGGTGGTGGGAAGGCAGTGAAACAATACCTCTCACTGAGGGTAATATCCTTGCGGTACTCGTGCGTGACGGCATTATTGAGGCGGCGGCAGGTGATGTATCGGGTGTGCAACTTACGTTTTCTGAAGCGGGAGTCAGCAATGCCATACTCTTTGGTGCGTATTTTGATGGACAGCATATATTTCCTGTAACAAACCAAGTTTCTGTCAGGCATGACTATAATGAGCGTAGGATGGCTATTGAGCTTAATTTTTGCCAAGAAGAATATCGCCCCGGCGACGATGTCACCATAGGTATCCGCACGGACAGACCCGCACAAGTCCTCATAAGCGTAGTGGACGAGTCCGCAATACAAAGCCCATGGCATAGGGCAAATTTTTTGTCGCGTTTGTACAGCAGTTCTATGGTTTGGTCGTGGATGCTCAACTTTCATCAGTTTGCCTCACATATACAGCATGACTTTGGTGGGGGCTTTGGTGGCGGTGCAGAGGGCGGCGGTGGCGAAAACGGCGGTGACAGCCTAAGATTTAGAGATTTTTTTGTAGATAATCCTGTTTTCGAAAAAGTGATTACTACCGACGCAGATACGACACTCACGTTTACCCTTCCCGACCAAATCACCTCGTGGCGTGTAACTGCACTCGGGATTACAGAATGCGGTTTTGTGGGCGAAAGTGTAGTGAATATAATTTCTTCGTTGGATTTTTATGTAGAAATTTTGTACACAAACGAATATATCGTAGGTGACGACATAGCTGCTCTGGTCAGGTCGTTTGGCCAAGATATGGGAGAAGTTAATTTTACTTTCAGCATATTGAGCGGTGACTCTGTGATTTTTACAGATTCACAGACTGTCCAACACCAGGCTGTATTTAATGCGGGCAAGCTCCCCGCAGGTGAATATAGAATGCAAGTAACAGCAACCGCAGGTGACTACAGCGATGCACTGGAAAGACCCTTCACTGTAGCAGAATACGCCCTAATCATACAAAATAACATCTCCGGCGAAATTTCCGAAGAAAGTACACTCGACCCGACGATGTTTAATATGCGTTCCTTCCCTGTGCGTCTCACACTCACAAATGCAAATATAAGGCCACTCACACGGATTCTTAACGATGCGGTGGGTCGCCGCTCTTCTCGTACAGACCATATAGCCGCCGCCGCTTTCCGTGACTATTTCTTCATGGGGGAGATGGACTCCCATGCCGTCCGCACCCTCGTCCACGGCAGTCACAGCGGCATCCCGGAACTAACATACGAAACCCCCGACCTTGTACACACTGCGCGTTTTGCCGCTTCTTTCCCGGAATTTGTTGACCCGATACTTGTCAGAGAGTTTGCTCTGTCACAGCTCGATGCAAACGGATACGGCGTTATGCGTACACATCTTTCTGTCGCGCTGTTTGCGCTCGCGGCTGTCGGTGAGCCTGTGTTGTTGCAAGTCCATCAAGAAATCGAACAGCTCACCGCATTCGACAGTATCAATGTGCTGTATCTTGCCGCCGCTTTGGTAGCCATGGGTGACGATACCGCCGCCGCAGAGCTGTTTTCGCAATATATCGAGACGCAACACTCAGGCCAAAGAATGCGAGAACTCACAGCGGCACTCGCATTCTATATAAACACAACCCTAAACCCACAAGCCGCGTGGGAATATGCAAGGCATAATTCTCAAAATCGCTATGTAAGCGATGTTCCCGAGCGGATTAACTTTGTGCGGCGTGCTGTTTCTTTGGGCGACACTGTTTCAGAATTTGAATACACTTTGCATGGTGAGACCCACCACAGGGTTTTGAACAATTTTGAGCGTTTGCATCTCCATCTTTCTCATGAGCAGTTCCAAGACCTAAACATCACACATATCAGCGGCGAAACGTCATTCCATCTATCCTTCCAATCATATAATTCTGACAACTGGAATCCCGACAACAACAGAATCCGCATAAATCGCACAATCACACCTGCCGACAACGGTCTCTATCGTGTCACCCTAAACATCACATTGCCGCCTGATGCTCGCGGTAGTTTTACCATCTACGACCGATTGCCGTCTAATATGCGCTTTGTGCCATCTCGCCATTTCCTTAGGACGCGTCCGTGGTACTCCGTCTCCCATATGGGGCGGCAACTCGTACAGCTAAACATCCATGCGGGGCATCATACAGTCACCCCCTTGGCTCGCACCATATATTACTACGCCATCACACTCTACGATGCTGATATGGCAGACGGTACGACATATATAACAAATCAGCATATATGGGGAAGTACAAGGTGAAGAAATATTTTGCCGTTGTGGGGATATTTATTGCTTTTGTTTTAGTGATTAAGGCATTAGGGACTCCCGAGGATGTGGTGCAGGCTCCTGTTAGGGATGAGGTCAGGGAAGAAGTTAGTGGAGAGACCGGGGACGAGGTTATGCATGGGATTTTGCATATGCCTCATGATGTATTTCTTTTTTCGACGATGTTTCCTCGTGAGTATAATGTAAGTGGTCATATATATGCGGGGGTTGTACCTCATCACATCACAGCGGCTACGATGATAAGCGGTTTTTTTTATGCCGCGTCGGCGTTTGAGTATGACCTTGTTGTGATTGTCGCGCCCAACCATGAAGGGGGTTTCGCGCCTGTTATTTTGTCATACAGGGATTGGGATATAGGGGAAGGGGTTTTTTCGCATAGCGGATTTGTTGCGGATATGATGGACGCAGGGATAAACGCGGCGGTCAGTCATTCACATATGGAGTCCGACCATTCTGTTGGGATTTTTATACCATACATATATTATTATTTGCCGGGTGTGGCAGTCGCACCTATGTTGCTTAACCGCTCGCTTAGTTTTGATGACACCCTTATGCTTTATTACCGACTGGAGGAGTGGATTGCGGAGTCGGGACTAAATGTATTGCTGGTTGCGTCGGTGGATTTTTCGCATTTTCTTACGCCGTCGCAGGCCGCCGAGCGTGACAGAGTCACTATGGCGGCGATACTTGCACATGAGCTGGAAAAAATCCATACTTTGAGTGACTATTATCTCGACTCGCCCGCGGCTATGATTATTTTTTTAAAGTATTTGCGGACAAGGGGACTGGATGTTAATCTTGCAGACCATACATGTGCCGCAGAATTTTTGGGGCAGGGGCTGGAAGAGACAACGTCGTACAAAATCATCATAGGTGCGCGGGAGGGGATGACTCGACTGACATTTGTCGGTGACATAATGTTGCATGAGGCACAGTTGCAGGGTTGTTTTGACCATGCATTCGCGCTTGTCGCACCGATTTTGCATGATGCAGATTTGGCAATAGGTAATCTGGAGACTACATTCAGTGGTTTTTTTAGTTGTTTTCCCTTGTTTTCGGCACCTGATGAGTTTGGACACGCGCTTAGGCGTGCGGGATTTGATTTGCTTTCTACCGCAAACAATCATGCATTGGACCACGGTGTGGACGGCCTGCTGCGAACACTGGATTTTCTCGATGAGTTGGGTATTGATTCATTTGGTACATATCGCAACCGGGACGAGCGTGATAGTGTGCTAATCCGCGAAATCAACGGCATCCACTTTGCATTCCTTGCCTATACATTTTGTACGGGTGCAAACAATCCGCCCCTCGGTCGTGAGTATCTCATCAACCTTATGGGTACAGGGATGCTCGATGACATAAAAAAAGCCCGCTCTATGGCGGACATAGTGATTGTCACCCCTCATATGGGCAATGAGTATGAGCTTTTTGTGCGGCAGGAGTTCCGGGACGTGGCGATGCTTATGTTGCAAGCAGGGGCGGATGTAGTCGTGGCAAATCATCCTCATGTAGTACAACCCATGGGTTTTGCACAAGTAGAAAATCCCGATGGAACAACCCGCAAAGGCTTTGTCGCATATTGCCTGGGCAATTTTATTTCTTCCCAGCGAGAAATCCCTACAGAAACAGGCGTAATTTTAAATCTCTATTTTACAAAAAATGGGTTGCAAGACTCATCACTTATACCGACATGGGTAAAATTTGTAAACGCCTCGGGTGAGCCATACATCCAAATTTTGCCCCTGCCCACCGAAAGTCAAAACCTACGCCACCAAGACCAAATCCGAGTCCGTGAGGCTTATAGCGAGGTCGCCTACATAAGGGGTGCAAAAAGATGAAGCACCGCATCTAACAAATCTGTGCCGAGCCTCCATTTTGTATCGCGGAGTGTGATTTCGCGGCCTTCTTTTGCCGCGAGTAGAGCATCGTCACGTATATCCTTGATGATGCTCGTTTTATGCATAAGCACAGCGCATTCAAAATGCAGATACAGGCTGCGGTAGTCGAAGTTAATCGTACCTACTACTGCTGTCTCGTCATCGCTTACGATGCCCTTTGCGTGCAAAAACCCGGGAGAATACTCATATATTTTCACACCCGCCTCCAGCATGTAGCGGTAGTATGAGCGTGTGAGACGATGCACTAATTTTTTATCAGGAATCCCGGGCGTGATAATCCTCACATCTACGCCACGTTTTGCCGTCAGTTGTAATGCAGAAACCAGCTTTTCGCTGATGATTAGATAAGGCGTAAAGATATATGCATATTTTGTTGCTTGTGTGAGGATGTCTACATATACGTTTTCGCCGAGATGCTCGTTATCGAGTGGGGTATCGCCATAGGGTATGACAAAACCGTCGTCGGATATAAATTTTTCTTCGTTTTTATAGCTTTGGTAGTCGCGTATGCGCTCATCTTTTTTGCAAAATGTATCCCACATCTCTATGAACATAAGCGAAAAGCTCCACACTGCATCCCCACGCAGTCTTACACCCGTGTCCTTCCATACGCCGAAGCGTTTTTCTACATTAATATATTCGTCGGCGATGTTCATACCTCCCGTAAACGCCGCCTTGCCGTCTATTACAACGATTTTTCGATGGTCGCGGTTGTTCATAAACAAAAGAAGAAACGGCACCATGGGGTTAAACCGCAACACGCGGATTTTTTTTGCACGCAAAACCTTTATATATTTTCGTGTAAAGAGTTTATGTGAGCCGAGATGGTCTACGATGAGACGTATCTCTACACCTTCGTCGGCCTTTTTTTCCAATGCGGATAGTAATGTATCCCACATCTCGCCCGATTTTATGATGAAAAATTCTATAAAAATAAATTTTTTTGCATGGTTTATTTCATATAACATGTCATCAAACATCAACTCGCCCATGGGATAGTATTTTGTCTCGGTGTTGATATATGCGTGATAGCTTGATGATTTTCGGATATATTGCATGAGACTGTACATACGCCCGCATTGCACTTGGTTTACAAATGGAAGATTGCCGTCATCATCGAGCAGTTTTGCGATGATGGCATGTTCTCGCACATGGGCGGCGATTTTGCGGACGGGGTGCTTGTTACCGAAAAACATATAAAAAACGCCACCCACAGGTGGGAATGCCAAAATCACAATGAGCCATGTTATTTTGTAGACAGAGGCCTGGTCTTTTTTAAGCACAAAAGAAAATACAAGCACGCTAAAAGCTACGCCGATGTAGTACAGCACAACAAATGTGCGCACCACCCATCCTGCAAAAACAGCGAGTGCCAAGAGCTGTAAAAACAGGAGCAGGAGCGTAAAATTCATGCGTGTAAAGATTTTCATTTTATTTTCTCCAGCAAATCTCTGATTTCTCGAATACGAGCTGCGCCGCCGTCATCGGGTGGTTTTTCGTCCTTGAAGGCGCGGATGGTGATATATGGCTCCTGCGTCATCGTAAATAACAGCCTTGCAGGATTTTGGGAAATCACATGCATGAGTTTTTCGGGGTCGAGGGGTGCCTTGTTGCTGAATGTGACGATTACATTTAAGCCTTTTTGCGCGATGGAAGTCACACCGATGGTGGTCGCTTCGGCCTTCATGGCGGCTACATCGAGCAGATTAACTACAGGCGGTGGGATTGTGCCGTAGCGGTCCTCGATTTCTTCTTGTACATCATAGTAATCCTGTTGTGAAGAAATAAGTGAGATTTTTTTATAAATCTCCAGTTTTTGTTGTTCGTCAGGGATAAGGCGCGGCGGGATATATGCGTCTACACTTATGTCTATATTGATTTCCACAGTCTCTTTTGGGGCTTCGCCTCGCAGACCGCCTACGGCTTCGGCCAGCAATTTGCAGTACATATCATATCCTACGGAGTCCATATGGCCATGTTGTTGTTGTCCCAGCAAGTTGCCCGCGCCTCGGATTTCTAAGTCGCGCATGGCGATTTTAAAACCTGCACCAAACTCCGTAAACTCGCGTATGGTTTGCAGACGTTTTTCTGCTTCTTCTTTCAAAACCTTGTCGCGGCGATACATGAGATATGCATATGCAAGCCGACTACTGCGTCCCACACGCCCGCGCAACTGGTAAAGCTGGCTAAGACCATAAAAATCGGCGTTCTGTATGATTATTGTATTTACATTGGGAATATCGAGTCCTGTTTCTATGATGGTTGTGCATACCAATACATCCAACTCGCCGTCCACAAAATCGCGCATGATGTTCTCCAGCTCTGTCTCGGACATTTGGCCATGCGCATATGCGACTTTTGCATCGGGAACAAGCGTGGATACTCTGGCGGCTTCTTCTGAGATATTGCGTACACGGTTATGCAGATAGTATACCTGCCCGCCGCGCCCAAGCTCGCGGTTAATCGCATCACGCACAAACTCTGCATTATGCTCCATCACATAGGTCTGGACCGGGCGGCGTTCTTCCGGCGGTTCGTCGAGAAGGCTCATGTCGCGTATACCCGTGAGCGAAAAATGCAATGTCCGCGGTATCGGAGTGGCAGTGAGTGTAAGCACATCCACATTGGCACGTAATGCCTTTAGTTTTTCTTTGTGACCTACACCAAAGCGTTGCTCTTCATCTACGATGATTAGCCCCAGGTCTTTAAATTTTACATCCTTAGAAAGCAAACGATGTGTGCCGATTACAATATCCGCCGCACCCTTTGCCATATTTTTCAGTGTCTCGGTTTGCTCCTTTTTTGTCTGGAAGCGCGAAAGCCGCTCAACGGATACGGGATAACTCTTCATGCGTGACATAAATGTGCTGTAATGTTGCTGTGCCAAAATCGTAGTGGGTACAAGATACGCTACCTGCTTGCCATCCTGTACTGCTTTGAATGCGGCGCGGATTGCGATTTCGGTTTTACCGTAGCCTACATCGCCGCATATCAGTCTATCCATCACACGGGTGGACTCCATGTCACGCTTTACATCTTCTATGGCGGCCACTTGGTCATCCGTCTCTGTGTATGGGAAAGCTCCCTCAAACTCCGTCTGCCAAACCGTGTCTTTTGCGTATTCGTGAGCCTTTGCGGCCTTGCGCTCTGCATATAACTTGATTAAATCCTCGGCAAGGATTTCTACGGCCGCACGCGCACGCGATTTTGCTTTTGCCCAGTCGGCACCACCGAGTTTGCTTAGTCTTGCTTCTTCTCTCCCGCCGATATACTTTTGGATTAAATCCATCTGTGATGTGAGTACATACAGATGCCCACCGTCGCTGTATTCCAGCTTCAGATAGTCGCGGCTGAGTCCCTCGCTTGTCATCTGCTCTATTCCCTTAAATATACCGATGCCGTGATTATCATGTACGATGTAATCACCTATCCGCAGGTCGGTGAAGGAATTTATTTTTTCGGCATTTTTTTGTTTGCGGCGTTTCCTGCGTTGCGCCTTGTCCTGTGTAAAAAGCTCCTTGTCGGTTATGACGGCGAGCTTAATGTCGGGGTATTCAAAGCCCGCGGACAGGGTGCCGCGTGTGACGGTGATTATGTTTTGTTTCAAATCCCTGTCGCGCAAGCTCTCTGCAAAAACCGCAACCATGTCCATATCATTCAGTGCCTGTGTCAACTGCTCTCCCTGCCGCCGCGACCCTGCCAAAAGCGCGGTGGAGTAGCCCCTGTTGAGCCAGTTCATCAAATCCAGTTTTAGCTCATTGGGTTTGTGGCGCAGTGGCATACATGTTCGTACATTGATTGGGATTTCTATAGCTTCGGGGAAATCGCCCGGCTTGCCCGATAGTGACGAAAATAAAACGCGAGAAAATCTGCGTGTTTTTTGCAAAATATCTTGCCATGGCAACATCACCTTGGCCTGCAAGGGTAGAAGCCGACCCGCCAAAAGTCTATGGCCGATACTTTCTTCATATTCTGCCCATACGGTATTCATATGTGCAGAGATTTGATTTGGCTCATCAAAAAAAATAAGTGCGTTATCGGGGAGATAGTCCAGCAGATTGCATTCTTCTTCGTAAAAAAACGGAAGAAATGCATCTGCATCAGCCCCGAGTTCTGCACTCCAGTTGTCCAAGGTATACCCGACAGAGTCCGCCAGTGTCTTTGCTTCTTTTTTATGTCCGCTGTTTTGCAATGCAGTTTTTTGTGTCTCTGTCGCGGCATGTATTTTGTCCATGGCCTTTTGCAAACGCGCCGCACCAAAGACGAGTTCCCGCACAGGGTAGATTTCAAATCCGTCGGCATTTTCTACCGACCTCTGTGAGTGGGAATCAATCACCCGTACAGAGTCCACATCATCACCAAAAAACTCCACACGCAGAGCCTGTGAGTCAGACAGATTTTCTGTCCCATATCTCCCTACAGCAGGGAAAATATCTAAAATCCCGCCACGCAGGGCAAACTGCCCCGGGGCTTCTGTCAAGCCGCTACGCTCATAGCCCATCTGTATGAGCTTGCGCATTATTGTTTCCGGCTCGGCTACGTCGCCCACATTCAAGTTTAGCTTGTATCGCCTAAAAGTCTCCGGTGGCACCATTCTGTCGAGCAGAGCCTCTGCGGAGAGTATGACGACAGGTGGGTTTTCGTTTACAAACTCGCTGCGCAAAGTATCCAGTACACGCAGTCGTTGCCTCGTTATGTCGGGGCTTTTTACATCCGCGGCATAAAAAATAAGGTCGCGGCTGGGATATGCATGGCACGCACCACGCATAAAATAATACATATCCTCGTATATTTCCTTAGCCTTTAGCTCCGAGGGTGCTATGATGAGTGCGGGTCGGGAGCTGTCTTGCAAAATCGCCGCCGCCATATGCCATTTTTGTGCCGAAATTGCACCATTCAACCAGCCTGTAGCGGCCGATTTAGATGTTTTGGTCAAAAGCGCGCAAACCCGCTCGTAGCAAGGGCTGACTGGCATTTTGTTTAGCAGTGCATGTCCGCTCATTCGGGCTTCTCCTTAGGCACTTTTTTGTTGTACATATTCATAGCTGACTGTACCCCTTCTTTTAATACCATCTCCACTGCGTCACCCGCCTGTGTTATTCCCTTGACCATATCCTCAAACTCTTCTTTTAGAAAGCGACTCAACACATAGTCACTAAGCTTCCATGATGGCGGCTTTTCGCCGACACCAATCCTCACGCGGGTTATTTCTTCTGTACCCAGTTGCGAAATTGTGTTTAGCATACCCTTTTGTCCGTTAGCTCCGCCTCTTTCGCGCACCCTAACAGCCCCCACCGGTAACGAAACATCGTCATACACCACGATGATATCCGAAGGGGGTAGCTTATAATAGTTTGCGATTGCCCGGATTGCTTCGCCGCTTAGGTTCATATACGTCATAGGTTTTACAAGCATTGTTTTTTTGCCGCCGATTCTTCCCTCGCCGATTTCTGCGCGGAAAGCATTATCCTTTTTCATCCGGACATTATAATCGAAGCATAGCTTGTCCACCATTTCGAAGCCAACATTATGACGTGTGCCTTTGTACTCTGCACCGGGATTGCCTAATCCTACAATTAATACCATGATTAATAGGAAGAATAGCTTATGGCTTTGTGAAAGTCAACAAAATCAAGCGGCATTTTGCTCCATAAAAAATTCTTTTGTAAAATAAATGTAAAAGGATTGTAATTTTATTGTAAGTATTGTAGAATGCCACAAGGGCATTCGCCCTAATATCAAAAAACCCAGAAAACAGGAGGTAAAGTAATGAAAAAATGGTTAGTACTTACACTTGCAATCGTTGCTGTACTTGCTTTTGCAGCTTGCGGCAATGACGATGGCGGCACAGCCGGCGGTGGCGGCGGAGCAGCAGAAGGTGGCGGTGGCGCAGCCGGAGGCGGCGGTGGAGCCGCAGCAGCCGGACGCACAACAATCAATCTATGGTCTTTCACAGACGAAGTACCACGCATGGTTGAACGTTACAAAGAAATGAACCCCGATTTTGCAGAGAGATTTAACGTAGTGCCAAACATCGTTGCTACAGACGACGGTGCATATCAGTTGGCACTTGACATGGCACTCGTAGGTGGCGGCGCAGACATGCCTGACATCTTCACAGCTGAGTCCGCATTTGTTATCAGATACACACAAGGTGATATGTCACAGTTTGCTGCGACATATTCAGATGTAGGTATCGCAAACCTAAGCGGCAGAATCGCCGACGCACGTATCGCACCCTATATCGTAGATATGGGAACACGTAACGGTGATGTTGTTGGTCTTGCATTCCAACACACAGGCTCAGGCGTAATCTACCGTCGTAGCCTTGCACAAGAAGTATGGGGTACAGATGACCCTGTTTATGTAGGCTCACGTATCGGACCCGGTTGGGACAGATTCTTTGATGCGGCTCGTGATATGTATGCAAGCGGCTTTGCGATGGTATCCGGCGCAGGTGACGTATGGCAAGCAGTACGTAACACAGGCGGTCCTTGGATTGTAGATGGTTCACTTAACATCCACCCCGACCGTATGGCTCACTTTGATTTTGCACGTATCCTTTATCAAGAAAATCTCATGAATGATGCAGGCGCATGGAGCAGTGCATGGTTTGCAGATATGGGTGGCGTAGGTGAGCGTCCCGTATTCGGATTCCTCGGCCCCGCATGGTTGATTAACCACGTAATGGCAGGTAACGCCGGCGACACATACGGCGACTGGGGTGTAGCTGTTCCTCCCGTTGGTTTCTCATGGGGCGGCACATGGGTTATCCCATCCACAAACGCAACACGTAACGCAGATGTAAGCGAAGGTGTGCGCCGTATTCTTGAGTGGATTACACTCGACACAAGCATGGACGGACTGCAACAGCACTGGGCTAACGGAACACTCTTCCCGGGCTCTGTATTAAAAGACGCTGTAGCCTCCGGTGTTGTAATGGACCGCTCTGACGGAACACTCCCATTCCTCGGTGGCATGGATATGTTTGACACATTTATCCCCGCAGGTGAGTTTGCAGACGGTACACTCTTTACACAGCATGACGAGTTTATCAACGCTCGCTTCGAAGAAAACGCAATGAACTACGCACGCGGCGACATGACACGCGAAGAAGCATTGGCTAACTTCCGCACACTCGTATCAGAAACACTCGGCATTAACTAAATAAATTAAGCAAGAGTAATTTAAGGGGAACTTTTTCGGAAGCTCCCCTTTTGTTACACTTGCAAATTTTTGGGGGTGGCCCGTTATGAAAGAAAAAAAACTTACAAAAAGAGTGAGCTATGCAAAATACGGCTACATATTTTCCGCGCCGTTTGTGATAGCTTTTTTAGTTTTTCAGCTATATCCGTTGATTTTTACTACTTCCATAGGTTTCACAAACATGCAGGGTATGATTATGCTCGGCGCAGGACTGGGCGACGCGACGTTTACATGGAATAATGACCAGAGTGTGTTCTACTGGTTTTCTGATGTGTTTAATTCTGACCTCTTCCGTCGTGCCTTCCAAAACACAATCCTCATTTGGTTTTTAAACTTTATCCCGCAGATGGTGCTTGCACTCGCTCTAGCGGCTCTGTTCACAAACAGTATGCTAAAGCTAAAGTTTGTGGGCTTTTTCAAAATCATGTTTTACATGCCAAATATCATCACCGCAGGCAGTATAGCCATGCTCTTTAGTACATTGTTCGGTCATCCCATCGGCCCCGTCAATGATTTCTTGCAGATGACGGGACTGCGCGAAGGCCCCACAAATATCCTCAACAACGTATTCTGGGCAAACCCGCTGGGCTTTAGCCTAAGCCTGTACAACTCGCAGGTCATCATTGCCTTTATCCAATTTTGGATGTGGTATGGTGTCACCATGATTATCCTCATCGCAGGTATTATGGGGATTAGCCCCACTCTTTTTGAGGCCGCCGCCATAGACGGTGCGAGCCATATCAAGACATTCATACATGTGACACTGCCGTCACTGCGCACTATTTTGCTCTTTACACTGGTCACGAGTTTTGTCGGCGGTATGCAGATGTTTGATATTCCGCGGCTCTTCCAAGACGGCGAACCGCGTAATGCCACCCTCACCACCTCGCTCTTTATATTCCAACAGGGCTTTAGTACGGCTCATCGCTTTAACCGAGCCGCCGCCGCCAGTATGCTTATGTTTATCTTCATCTGCATCATATCAATCACGCTCTTTTATGTGATGCGTGACAAGGATGCGGCAAAAGACAAACGAGAAAGGCGTGCAAGGCGCAGGGCAAAAAGAGAACTTGAAGCGGCAAGGAGGGCTATACAATGAATAAACCCGGAATAGGAGTACGTATCTCCAAGACATTTATTTATGTAATGTGTATGATACTTGCCATATTGAGTATATTGCCCTTCCTGATTATGTTTGTGAATGCTACACGCAGTACCCCCCAAATCCAACAAAATTCGCTATCATTTATTCCCGGTCGCCACACAGAGCGCAACTATCGCCACATGATGGGGCATGTACCCATCTACGCTCGTGATGCAAACAATGCCATATTGCTCGACTCAAACAACGAGCAAATCATTGACTCTTGGGAAATCCGCAGTGGCGGTCGCCTGTTTAACCCATTCTTAGGTTTCCGCAACTCCATGATAGTATCACTCGGAGTTGTTGTACTCGCCATCTATTTCTCTACTCTTACCGCATATGCAAACGTCGCATTCGAGTGGAAATTTAAGGGACTGCTTTTTGCATTCATTATGTTTGTCCTTATGATTCCTACACAGCTTAACATCATCGGTTTCTTCCAACTCGTACATCGAGTTAATCTCTCAAACAGTTTTATCCCGCTGATTCTACCCGCCATAGCCTCGCCGGGCATAGTATTCTTTATGCGACAATACATGCTCGCTTCACTCTCCATAGAATTAGTAGAAGCCGCTCGCATAGACGGCGCGAAAGAATTTTATACTTTTAATAGAATCATCCTGCCACTGATGAAGCCTGCTCTGGCCACCCAAGCTATCTTTGTCTTTGTGGGCAGTTGGAACTCCCTGTTTCTACCCATGATACTCCTGCGCGGTGACAGGCAAACCATGCCGGTTATGATACAGCATCTGCAAGGCGATATTTATCAAACCGTACTGGGTGCGCAATACATGGGACTTGCACTCACCATACTGCCTCTGTTTATTGTGTATTTCATGCTTTCGAAATACATCATAGCAGGTGTAGCACTCGGAGGAATGAAGGAGTAAAAAAGTGAAAAAATATTTATTGATTGCTGTATCCTTGCTTATGGTCATCGGTTTTGTGCCGACCTTGGCATTGGCAGACAACAGCATCGACGAGGCAAACAGGGGGATTGTTTGGTCTCCGATTGAAACAGCATCACAGGCTAATGCGGCATGGGGCGGCGGTTTTACCCATGCCGACGATGCCTTTATTGAGTTTGATGTGACAGTGGAGGGGTTACATACATTGACCCTTCCGCCATGGCCACGTACCGACGATTTGTGGTACCAAGGCTCTGCTGTTATGTTTTTGAGTCCCCAAAATCCGACTTCACAGGCATTGCCTGTGACAATCAGTTACATCGCCGTCAATGGCGAAACAAGAATCTCTAACCGCGCATTTACAGCGGGCGGCGGATTTTGGAATGAGACTGCGGGTACGTTTTTTGGCAATATAGAGCTTGGCGGCGGAGCCAGTGTCGCAAATGTACCCGGCTTCGAAATACAGCGTTTTACCATCCCCGATGTAGTCAATGTGACAGAGATTATTCCTTGGCTGATTGCAGGGACAAGCGAGCTGATGGGCAGTATGACGCAGGGCGACATAGTCACGGTCACGATTTGGGTGGGCGACCCGCCGGAACTCGAAGGCGTAGAGCCGACCTTCGACCCCGACGAATGGGTGCGTCCGACGCGACCCGCCGACCCACAGCTTTCGGATTTTCCGGAAGGCACACGTTTTATTGCACTCACCTTTGATGACGGCCCCAATGTCGGCTTTACGCCGCAGGTGTTGGATGCATTGTACAGATATGGTGCAGTGGCGACATTCTATGTAAATCCGATTCACTTTAGTCCTTCTACACGCCCTATAGTATATAGGATGATAAGCGAAGGCCATGATGTGGACAATCACGGATGGGACCATACGAGCTTTGGTGCCGACATCTTAGGTTCGGGTTTTACCTATACCACAGTAGAAGAAGGGATGGCGGACATCTCCAGAGCCTCACAGGCGATTTTTGATGTGACAGGTATTTGGCCGTTTTCATTCCGTTCGCCTTTCTTTGAATGGGGCGGTGCCAATAATATACTGCTCGGCATGGACAGATATTTTAATATGCCCTTTGTCGGCACAGGGATGGACACTAACGACTGGCAAGATAACCGCACCCCACAGGATATAGCCGACACCGTGCTAAACAATGCAAATCCTGCGGGCGGGATTGTACTTTTGCATGATACTACACAGCGTGCAGTTGATTCTATTTCTCTGATTATTCCCGAGATGCAATCACGCGGATATGAGTTTGTTACCGTCAGACAGCTTATGATGCTGACAGGGTCTATGCCGGAGCTTTTTGGCGACAGCATGAGGACAGGCGGAAACATCAATGCATGGGTTCCCGTGCGTCGCGCAGAGCCTGTTGCGTTTTGGCCTGATTACCCTTACTGGTGGGAGCAAGACTGGTGGACAAGTGAGATACCCCCATGGGTGAGTGGCATAGCGGGTGCGGGGATTTTACCTGCACCATACGAACCCGCTGCAGAAATACCCCCCACCTTAACCCATCTGCGTTTAGTACTCGGCAGTGCAGAGTATAGCTTGGACGGCATAGCGGGCGAGCTTGACACAGCCGCCATAAGCATAGACGGCAGGACAATGGTACCCTCCGGCTTTATCACCGACATACTCGGCATAGAGGTTGAAGGAAATACAGCCCCCCTAAGGCATCACTTCGAGGCCATGGGTGCGGAAGTAATATTTTATGCACCAACAAACGCGATATATGTAAGTTTTGTCGCACCCGACACGACACTGCCACCTCCACCGCAAGGCTCTCCCTACGGAATGGTTTTGCGTCACACATATGGTGCCGACTGGGGGTCTCTGCGTATATCGCCGGGCTTTACCGATGATTTTTACACAGTGACATTCGATATTAAGCATAGCAGAGTCAACGCGCCCTTTATTTCTGTACAGCCTAATCTGCAACAACCCGATGGCGGCTGGGGTTTTACCGACGAAGCAGGAGAATCCATCGGCACATTTTTTGCACCCGCCAACAGATGGAATCATCTCTCATTCACATTCAATGGCAGCCAGTCCAACGGCGACCTCACTTTTGCTACAGACTGGCCGCGTGTGGTGGGCTCTTCGTTTTATATAGACAATATCGTAATCACAAACTCCGCGGGAGTCATTGTCTACGAAAACGACTTTGAGGATGGTATCGGTGATGCAGATTCTGCCGCTTATGCAAACGGCGTGGTAGAGTTGGTACCTGTGCCAAACCCCACTGTTTCTTGAACGATATAAGCGGGTCTGTTTTTTAGCTCTTCATAAATCCTGCCAATATACTCACCCATGAGACCCAAAATCATCATGGTAATACCCTGTGTGAACAAAATCACACCCATGGTAGAGGCCCATCCATCCACGGTGGTATCGGTAAATGTGCTCTGAAAAAGAATCACCGCAATATAAATAAAGCTCGCAATAGAAATCAAAAATCCGAGAGTGGTCGCCGCCTTCAAAGGCTTGTAAGAAAAAGCCGTCACAGCATCCATCGCAAAAGCGACCATTTTTCGGAGCGGGTACTTTGTTTGCCCTGCAAAACGCTCGTTTCGCACATACATAATAGCAGTCTGTTTAAAGCCCACCCAGCTCACAAGCCCGCGGATATATCTGCTTTTTTCGGGCAGTTTTTTTACCGCTTCATTTACTTTTTTGTCTATCAGCCTAAACTCGCCTGTATCTACAGGCATTTCTACATCCGTCATTCTTCTTATAAAGCGGTAAAAAATCTTGGCACTGGCTTTTTTGAACAATGTCTCGCCCTCGCGTTTTTTCCTTTGGCCATATACTACATGATAGCCCTCTCGCCATTTTTGTGCCATTTGCGGAAAAATCTCGGGCGGGTCTTGCAAATCTGCATCTATTATAAAAATTGCGTCGCCACTCGCATATTCCATGCCCGCCGATATAGCCGCCATATGCCCAAAATTGCGCGAAAAGCTAATGAGCCTTATGCTTTTGTCAGAGTTGCAAAAACCGGCGATGATTTCTGCACTCCTGTCGCGGCTTCCATCATTGATAAAAATTATTTCATATGGCTCGGCCATACTTTGCATAACCGCCGTCAGCCGCTTGTATGTCTCCACGACTACTTCTTCTTCATTAAACACAGGTACTACCACAGAATACATAAGCTCACCTATTGCACCTTATCTTTTATATTTTTTAACCATTCCAGATGGAATTTTATCTCATCTATGCCGTATCGCAAAGTCAAAATTGCAAATTTTGATATATCTTCAAACAGTGAAAACACATCTTCTTTTTCTGTGACTTTCAAAACCTCGTCAAAATATTCTTTATTTTGTGCGACATGGTTTTTTCTAAATTCCTTTATATCAACGCTTTTTTCTTGCTCTTCGACTACTGCTTCTATAGCAAGCATATACTCCAGCTCGCTTTCGATTTCTTTTATCTGTGCATCGACCATTTCCAGTCTTTTTTCGGGCGACAAAAAGCCGAGCAAAAGGATTTTGCCCGTCTCCATGTTTTTTGCTTTGGTTAGTCTTGGTGGTGAGCTTATCCAAGACATAAACTGCTTTCTGCCGTCATTTGTAATTTCGAATATCTTTTTTTTGCCTTCTTCTGTAAAAATTACAAAACCTTTGGCGTGCAAAATTTTTAATGCCCTCTGGATATTACCCAAACTGGAGCTGCATATGCCTTCATAGTTGTTTTTGATTAGCTGATGGATTTGATATGCAGTGATTTTATTTACCATCAACAGTCCCAATATAAAATCTTCCACTTAGATAGTCAGCCTCTTTCTGTACGCAAGGATTGTGACAACAAACATCACTACAAGTATACCACCCCACCAGAGGATTGCGAGCAGCAAATTATTATCCGTGATTTCATGGTTGTTCATCAAAGCACGCAGGCTGTTTACGAATGGTGCCATCGGCTGATTTTCTGCAAAATAGCGCAAAAACCTTGGCATGTTTTCTGTCGGTGCCATGCCGGGTGACAAAAATACCAATATAGCCATCAAAGCCAAAATCCCGCTGACACTGCTTGCATCGGGCATGACAACACCAAGCCAAACCGAAAACCATGTAATCGCAAAGATAAACAGCACAACAAGCCCCAAAATCACAAGCCAATCACCAAAACCTGCTGTGGGTCTAAACCCTGCAAGCAATGCAACACCGATAGTGACGGTGGTGGTAAGAATCGTCTTTATAAATGCGGCGATGACATGCCCTGTAAGAAAAGCGGCAGAAGAAATATCCATACTGCGAAATCTAAGAAAAATCCCCTTTGTCATATCCTCGTTTACCCCAATACCTGTAGACGAAGAACTCTGTACAAGCACATTTACCAAAATCCCCGGTACTATAAAGTTGGCATAATTATAAGCTCCGACATCCATAGACCCACCAAACACATTGATAAATACAAGCATCAAAATTGCGGGTATGGCGACACTCATCGCCACCGCTTCCGGCATACGCAGGGTATTAATCCAGCTACGCCAAAACATTGTTTTTATGTCATTAAACATCACCATTGCCTCCTTTTTCATGTCCTATAGTTGCAAAGAATACGTCTTCGAGCGAAGGGCGTTCTTGCTCTACGTTTAGGGCTTTTAGCCCTGCATTTTTTAGCTTTTCGATGATGCCCGGGTCATCATCGAATGTTATTTTCATTTTCCCGCTGGGGAACATGCTTTTCAGCTCCTCGGCTGTACCTTCTGCTGCGATTTTGCCCTCATGCAAAATCGCAATGTAGTTGGCAAGAGCTTCTGCTTCTTCTAAATATTGTGTTGTCAAAAATATTGTCTTGCCTGATGACTGCATTTCTTTTACCAGTTCCCACATCGCAAGCCTGTTTTGCGGGTCAAGCCCTGTGGTTGGCTCATCCAAAAAAATCACATCAGGGTCGCCTATTAGGCTCATTGCGATGTCCAGACGGCGTTTCATGCCGCCGGAATATGTGGAGGATAATTTGTCTCCGGCTTCTACAAGATTAAATTTTTTCAAGAGTTCGTCTGCTGTTTTTTTTGGATTTTTAATATTTTTCAGTTTGCCTATGAGTATTAGATTTTCTCGCCCTGTCAGCAGACCGTCTGTAGTGGCATATTGCCCTGTGAGGCTGATGGACTTTTTTACACTGCTTTTTTGGGCAAAGCAATCGTAGCCTGAGATGGATGCTCTTCCGCCATCTGCTTTGGTGAGTGTTGCGAGGATATTTATTGTGGTGGTTTTGCCCGCTCCGTTGGAGCCAAGCAATGCAAAAATACCTCCTCTCTTTACCTCAAAACTTACCCCTTTCAAGACCGCATGGGATTTGAAAGATTTTTTTAAATTGGAAACAGAAATTATGGATTCCATGTGTTTCCCCCTTCTTTATATTTTGCGAGACGATAACCACCTATTAGGTGTAAAATGATTATTGCATACCTATTAGGTGGTTGTCAAGCAAATTATACCAGAAATCTTGTAATTTACACATAGCCTTGTTATACTACGCTATGACATTTTCTTGGAGTTTGGCAAAGTATGATATTAGCTAAAATATTATTATCCCTTTTGTTTGTTTCGCTTTTTTCCGTTGTTGCAGAAGCCGCGCCTGCCTCGCTTTCGCTGGATTCTCACTCGGTTATCCTTGTTGAGCATACTACAGGCAGGGTTTTGTATTCGCGCAATGAACGCGAGCGTATTTCGCCCGCAAATCTTACAAAAATGGTAACGGCGATGGTAGCATTAGATTTTTTGGATGTGGATGACATAATCGTCGTAGGCTCAGAAATCAGAAATATGCCCGCAGGTTTTACCACAAATGCAGTATCGGAGGGCGAAACCACCGTGCGCGAGCTTTTACACGCCTTGATTGTCCGCTCGTCGGGTGAGGCGGCCAGAGTACTTGCGATTAACACCCTAAGGCAACGTGACGGACGGTTTAACATCACTCTCGACCAGGCTAACCAAGGTTTTTCTGCCATTATGAACGAGCGCGCACGCTCACTGGGTACTACAGGCACGAGTTTTAACAACACATTCGGCCAGCATTTCGAAAATCACTTTTCTACCGCATATGACCTTGCCATCATCACTCGAGCATTTATGGAAAATCCAATCTTGGCAGAAATCGCCGCCACACGCGAGCATGGCAACTGGACAAATACAAACCAAATGTTACCCGACGCTCCCCATGGCCATCCATATATAATAGGTGCCAAAGCAGGGTCTAACACAGCTTCCGGCCATATGCTGGCGGCCGCGGCCTATGACGACGGCTTGCAGCTTGTTGCAGTCGTCGTAGGTGGTACAGATGCCCATCGCTGGCAGGATACTCGCCGCCTCATGGATTTTGGATTCAACAACTTCCGCTTCCGCGAAATAGCAGTAGAAGGGGATTTAATACAAACAGTCCAAATAGAAAACCCGCGTCTCGGTGACAAAAACACATTGGAAATCGTCTTGGGCGCAGGGAGTACGCCACTTCTTAGCCGTGCGGAGTATGCCGCACTCACCCACACTATCACCTTTGACCCATTAATATATGTAGAATCCGAAGAAGGTACGTCCCTACGCGCACCCATAGAAGAAGGTATGGCAGTAGGTACAGTCAGCTACGTCGCGGACGGCAGAGTGATTTTTGAGTCACCTGTTTTGGCGGCGCGTTTGGTAGAAGAACGTACATTTGACAGTGATATGGATTATCATCTTGCCGCGTTTTTTGGGAGTGTCTTTACACGACGCGCATTGCCATACTGGGTAGGTATCATCGGCGTACTCATCGGGGTCATCGGTATTATTTCTGCAATAAGAGCAAACCGCATCACAAGAAATTCCGGAAGATATAGATTTTGATACAAACAGGGGGGATTGTCAGTGCTAAAGAGCATGACTGGTTTTGGTCGGGGAGAATATTTTTGCAATGACCGAAAGTTTAAAGTAGAAATAAAATCTGTTAATCACCGTTTTAGTGATTTTACGGTAAAGGTGCCGAGGTTTTTAAATCCTTTTGAGGATAGGATCCGTCATCGTTTGGCAAAAGATATTGTGCGCGGCAAGGTTGATGTATGGGTAAACTTTGAGAGTTTTACCAGTGATGATATTACGATACAAACAAATGATGTCTATGCAGACTCATATATGAAGGCATTGCAAAAGCTGTGCGACAGATACAATCTTGGAGAAGTACCGCAGTCTACAGCATTGGAGTTGCTTGCACGTTCTCCCGACATACTCATATCCGACAGATACGAGAGTGCGTTAAGTACGGATAACGCAAGGGATGAAATCTGGGATGGTCTTTCGGGTGCATTAGAAATCGCCCTTGACCAGTATAATAAAATGAGAACCACCGAAGGTGTGGCACTCTCTCGTGATATAGAAGAAAACTATAATCTTGCGTTGGAAATGGTTGCACAAATCCGAACCCGTGTCCCACGCGCAGTAGAAGAACATGCACAGAAGCTAAAAGACCGCATAGCAGACCTGACAGACAAGCTCGGCGGCAAATCCGACGACAGCAGAATCCTCACAGAAATCGCTGTCCTCGCTGACAAATCTGATATAAACGAAGAAATGACCCGCCTGGAAAGTCACTTTGAGCAATTAAACTCCATGCTCACAGAAAAAGGAGCAATCGGCAGAAAAATGGATTTTCTGATGCAAGAGTTAAATCGTGAAGCAAACACCGTGGGTTCAAAATCATCAGACATGAGCCTGACAAAGTCTGTCGTGGAGCTAAAAAGCCTAATAGAAAAAATCCGTGAACAAATCCAAAACATAGAATGAAGGAGGCATTTATGGAATTAGTAAACATAGGTTTTGGCAATACTGTTTCTAAAGAAAAAATCATTGCCATAGTCGGCAATGATTCTCTTCCCGTAAAGCGTAGTATAAACGAGGCAAAGGAAAGACAAATGCTTATCGACGCTACCCAAGGACGCAAAACTCGTGCAGTGGTATATGCATCCAGCGGACATTTGGTGCTGTCGGCACTACAGCCGGAAACAATCGCAGGACGACTAGACCCCAGCAAAGATACAAGCGAAGAATAAAATGGATGGTATGCTGGTGATTATCTCGGGTCCGTCAGGCTCGGGCAAAGGCACGGTGGTAAAACAGCTAAATCCCGATAAGGGGTACGCTCTTTCCATCTCTGTCACTACACGCAAACCTCGCGTGGGAGAACAGCACGGACGCGATTATTTCTTTACCACAGAAGAAGATTTCCATACCATGCGGCAAGAAAATAATCTGTTGGAGCATTTTTTCTATGTGGGGAATTATTACGGCACACCTCGTAAATATGTAGAAGAGCAAATTTCGCAAGGCAAAATCGTTGTGCTGGAAATCGAAGTAAATGGAGCATTGCAGGTAAAAGAAAAATTCCCGTCAGCGGTACTTATTTTTTTGATGCCGCCGACTCATACCGAGCTGGAAAATAGATTGACAAAGCGCGGCACGGAGGATACAGGCACTATAGAAGCCCGACTGAAGCAGGCACTGGAAGAAGTGCCGCTCATCCATCGCTATAGCTATCTTGTCATAAACGATGTAGTGCAAGAGGCGGTAGCAAAAATAGATGCAATCGTAGCGGCAGAGCGCATGAAGCCCATTCGCTGTTCCGCCGAAATTGATAAATTTTTAAACAATTAAGGAGACAAACATGTTAATACCATCTTATTCAGAGCTAATGGAAGTAATCAAACAAGGGGAGAGGCTCGACAGTCGTGTCACCAGCCGCTATACAGTGGTGCTTGCGGCGGCAAAACGCGCACGCCAGCTCACCGACGGTGCAAACCCTCTCACCTATGCACCCACCG